>JAVJTC010000003.1 GCA_040219085.1 Acidimicrobiales bacterium | reverse complement strand
CGTATTGATGGTGCGCTGCGAGTCTGCCATGTGGTCCCGCAGCGCAACAGGAGTCGGAGGCGATAGTTCTCGAAGTTGCGGAACCCGAAGCCGAGCCGCTTGATGTTCTTGATGATCAGGTTCCGGCCTTCAGTGGCGGCGTTAGTCAACCCGGTGGTGTGCCAGCGCAGCAGGGGCCGTTCCCAGCGTCGGATCGTCTTCGCGAGCCGGGTGAGCTCGGGGACCTCGGCGTCATCGCAGGCGGTGTAGAAGTCGACGAGGCGCCGGCGGGCCTCGAGGGGAGGGTCTGTCAGATGAACGGTGGATCTGACAGACCCGCCCCCGAGAACTCGGAACCACTGGTCGACCCGCATTAGGCTCGGCGACGATGGCCTTCCCCACGAAGTTGTTGAACCGCAACGAGGAGATCGTTCTCGATCTCCGTCCGCACTGGTGGTACATCGCCCCCCATTCGGCCGCGCTCGCGGGGGCCGTGATCCTGGGGATCGTGGTGTTGGCGGCCGACGCGGCCGACGCCCTCAAGTGGATCGTCGGGCTGCTGGTTCTCGTCGCGGTCGGCGCCTTCGTCGCGCGCTACATGCGGTGGGCCGGGATGAACTTCGTGGTGACGACCGAACGGGTCATCTTCCGCTCCGGGATCGTCTCCAAACGCGGCATCGAGATCCCGCTGGAGCGCATCAACACCGTCTTCTTCAACCAGTCCGTCTTCGAGCGGATCCTCGGATCCGGGGATCTCGGGATCGAGTCCGCGGGTGAGGGTGGTCGGCAGAACTTCGAGAACGTGCGTCGACCGAATTCCGTACAGCAGGAGATCTACCGCGCCATGGAGGACGTCGAGCAGCGGCGCCTCGAGGCCTACGGCCGGACGATGGCTGCGGGCGCGGCCGAAGCCGGGACCGCAGCGGCTGCGGGGGAGAGCGCCCCCCGGGAGACGATTCCCGAACAGATCGAGCGCCTCGACTCACTGCGGGCCCGCGGCATCATCACCGAAGAGGAGTTCGCGGCGAAGAAGCGCGACCTCCTCGACAGGATGTGATCGTCCCGGCCGTGGCCGCCACGGCACGCGTGGGCGAGATCGAACTGCACTACGAGAGGTTCGGGGAAGCGGATGACCCGCTGCTCGTCCTCGTCGCCGGCCTGAACACCCAGGCGATCTCGTGGCCGCTGCCGTTCTGCGCCGCACTGGCCGACCACGGTCTGTCGGTGGTGCGGTTCGACAACCGCGACGTCGGCCTGTCCACCCATCTCGACGACTCCGGGTTCGGGCGCCGTGACGTGGACGCCATGATCGTCGGTGAGCCCCACGCCCCGGTCCCTTACACCCTCTCGGACATGGCAGCCGACGTCGCCGGCCTCATTTCGCACCTGTCGGCGGATCCGGTGCACCTGTTCGGCACGTCGCTGGGTGGGATGATCGCCCAGTCCGTGGCCATCGAGCACCCCGGGGTGGTCGCGTCGCTCGCCTCGCTGTCGTCGTCGACGGGTGAGCCCGAGGTCGGCCAGCCGACACCGGAGGCGCTCGCTGCGATCATGGAGCCGGCCCCGGAGGGTCGGGAGGCGTCGATCGAGCGGGGAATCGCCGTGCGGGAGGTGTGGTCGAGTCCCGGGCACCACGATCCCGAAGCGCTGCGTGACTACTTCGACGAGTGCTGGGACCGTCGCCCCGCCGACGCCGACGCGGACGCCCGCCAGGCCGCCGCCTACCTCGTGTCGCCGCCCCGTGACGCGGGCCTGCGGGGCATCGGCGTGCCCACGGTCGTCCTGCACGGGGACCGTGACACGCTCGTCGGCCCCTCGGGTGGTGAACGCACGGCGGCGCTCATCCCGGGGGCGCGCCACGTCGTGCTCGAAGGAATGGGCCACGACATGCCCGAGGCCTACTGGCCGACCATCATCGACGCCGTGGTCGCGAACATCGAGCACGCCCGTGTCGCCGCCCCGGGTCCGAGATAGGACGAGATTGGAGATGTCCATGGGTGTTCTCGACGGAGTCCGTGTGGTGGAGATCGCGGGAATCGGCCCCGGCCCCTTCTGCGCGATGATGCTGGCCGACGCCGGCGCGGACGTCGTGAGAGTGGACCGTGCATCAGCCGCGCAGGACCCGCCGCCGACCGGCGCCCACGACGACATCTTGAACCGGAGCCGCCGCTCGGTGGCCGTGGACCTCAAGAAGCCCGAGGGGGTCGAGACGGTTCTCCGTCTCGTGGACCGGGCCGACGTCTTCATCGAGGGATTCCGGCCCGGTGTGGCCGAACGCCTCGGCATCGGGCCCGATGTCTGTCTGGAACGCCGGCCTTCGCTCGTCTACGGCCGGATGACCGGCTGGGGTCAGAGCGGCCCCTACGCGGCGGCCGCAGGCCACGACATCGACTACATCGCCCTGTCGGGAGCGCTCGGCGGTATAGGCCGTGCGGGCGAGACCCCGGTCCCGCCCCTCAACCTGGTCGGGGACTTCGGCGGCGGTGGGATGCTGCTCGCGTTCGGCGTGGTCGCCGCGCTGGTCGAGTCCCGCACCTCGGGTCAGGGGCAGGTGGTGGACGCTGCGATGGTCGACGGGGCGGCGCTGTTGTCGACGATGATCTACGGCTTCCACGGTCACGGCCAGTGGGGTCCCACGGGGACGAACCTGCTCGACACGGGCGCGTGGTTCTACGAGGTCTACGAGTGCGCGGACGGTCGCCACGTGGCCGTCGGCGCGATCGAGCCCCAGTTCTGCGCGGAGCTCGTCCGCCTCGTCGGACTCGACGCAGCCGATCTGCCCGACCAGAACGACCCCTCGACCTGGCCCGAGATGAAGGACCGCCTCGCCGAGGTCTTCGCGACGAGGACCCGGGCCGAGTGGTGCGAGGTGCTCGAGGGGACCGACGCGTGCTTCGCCCCGGTGCTCTCGTGGGACGAGGCGCCCCGCCATCCCCACAACGTCGAGCGGGGCACCTTCGTCGAGGTCGCCGGCATCACCCAGCCCGGGCCGGCGCCGCGGTTCTCCCGCACGCCGTCGTCGGTTCGTCGTCCGGCCCCTCATCCCGGCCGTGACACCGACGAGGCTCTCGCCGACTGGGGGTTCGCAGCCGACGAGGTGGCGGCCCTGCGCGACCTCGGCGCCGTCCGCTAGGAGATCGCATGGCGACCCTGGTCTGTTTCCACGCCCACCCCGACGACGAGTCGATCGCGACGGGCGGCACCATGATCCGTGCCTCCGAGGACGGTCATGACGTCGTGCTCGTCGTGGCGACCGATGGTTCCCACGGGGAGGTGGCTCCCGGCCTGCTCGAAGCGGGCGAGACGCTCGCCGAGCGCAGACACGGCGAACTCCTCGCCGCGGCGGAGATCCTCGGCGTCGGCCGCGTCGAGATGCTCGGCTACCGGGACTCCGGGATGATGGGGGAGCCCACGAACGAACTGGAGGGGTCCTTCTGGACCGCGGATGTGGCCACAGCGGCCGAACGTCTCGCCGTGATCCTGCGCGACGTGGGGGCCGACGTGTTGACGATCTACGACGACCACGGCGGCTACGGCCACCCCGATCACATCCAGGTGCACAGGGTGGGTACGCGCGCGGCGGAGCTCGCCGGGGTCGAGCGGGTCTTCTGGGCGACGATGAACCGTGATCACCTCCGTCGCGGCATGGAGGCGAATCCGGACTTCCGCGAGAGCTTCGACGACGAGTCCCGCGAAACCGTCGACTCGGCGTCGTTCGGCATGGCCGAGGACGACATCACCCATGCCGTCGACGTGCGCGCTCACCTGGAAGCGAAGCGCGCGGCGATGGCGGCCCACGCGTCCCAGATCGACGAGGCGAGCTTCTTCCTCACCCTTCCGGCGGCCGCCTTCGCAGACGCGTTCGGTACGGAGTGGTTCGTCGCCCCCGGCGTGACCCGTGAGGACGGTTTCGTCGGGGACCTCTTCGACGGCCTCCCGGGCTGAGAAGCGGCCCGTGTTCGCGTCAGCGGTGCTGGACTGGCACGAGAACGTCGCCTGGGCCGTCGTGGTCGGCAACGCCGCCGCCGGCTTCTGGGCCCTCGGAGCACACTGGATCGAGGCACTTCGTCGCCGGGCGCTGTGGTGGTTCGTAGCCGGGGTGCAGGTACTGCTGTTCGTGCAGGTCGGACTCGGTGTCGCCGTGGTCGCCCGTGAGGACATCGAGGCGCCCGAGTTCCACATGTTCTACGGCTTCGTGGCGCTGATGGCGGTGGGCATCGTCTACAGCTACCGCCAGCAACTCGCGAGCCACCGGTACCTGCTGTACGCCGGCGGGAGCCTCTTCATCGCCGGTCTCGCGATCCGGGCGATGCTGATCGGCCCCGAGGCGACCCTGTAGAGCCGGGCTCCGGTCAGAGGTTCACGACCGGGCAGGTGAGTGTCCGGGTGATGCCGGAGGTCATCTCGATCTGGCTCACGACCATGCGGCCGAGTTCGTCCATCGTGTCGGCGCTGGCCTTTGCCAGGACGTCGTAAGGTCCAGTCATCACGTCGGCGAACTCGACGCCGTCGACCGCACGGATGGCCCCGGCGACCTCGGGGGCCCTCCCCATCTCTGTCTGGATGAGGACGTACGCGCTGACCGACATCTGGTGATCCCCCTGCTCGTGGACACGGCCGAGGGTAGACGGTTCCGGGGCGGGGCGTGAATGTTCACGCGCCACCCCGGGACCGCGTGGGCAGGGATGTCGGCACGGCGGACCGCGTCGGCGTGGTCCCGACGGGTCAGTTCGAGCCGGTGGTCTCGATCGCCGGGTTCTCGGCGCCGATGGCGACCTTGCGCGGCTTGGCGGACTCGGCCACGGGGATCGACACCCGGAGGACCCCGAGGTCGTATGCGGCGTCGAGTTTGTCGGCGTCGAGCGTGTCGCCGAGGTGGAGCCGCCGGTGGATGGTGCCGTAGGGCCGGCCTGCGGTGACGAGCGTGCCGCCGTCGGCCGACGGGCGCTCCCGGGTGAACGAAAGCGAGAGTTCGCGGCCGTCGACGGTGAGATCGATGTCGTCGGCGGACACGCCGGGCATGTCGAAGAGCAGCTCGACGCGGTCCTCGTAGCGGATGACGTCGTAGGGGAGGCTCCCGCTGCCTGCCGACGAGCGGTCGTTCAGGCGGTCGAGTTCCTGGAACAGCGGATCGAAGTTGCGGAACAGCATCGGATTACCTGTCCTTTGTCTGGTCAATAGATCTGAGTGTGATGCACTCATGTCTGCCAACCTCGCAGGACACCGGGCTATTCCCGGGCGCGGCGATGGCGCCCTTCCCGGTCACAGGGCCGGGGGACGGTGAGGGGACCGCGGTGGTGCGGATGCTCAGATCGGGTCGTCGGGAGGCAGGACGTCGACGATGCCCAGCTCCGCGTAGCCCGCCTTGATGTAGTTCTCGCGGAACATCTGGCGCAGCTCGCGTGCGGCGGCATCGAATTCCGCGCCATCGGCCCAGGTGTTGCGGGGATCGAGGATCTCGTCGGGGACCTCGTCACCGGGGAAACTCGTCGGGATGGTCATGCCCATGATGGAGGTGCGCGTCGTCTCCGCATCGTCGAAGCGGCCCTCGAGCGCAGCGTCGAGAAGAGCGCGGGTGTAGCGCAGCGGCATCCGGCTGCCGACGCCGTAGCGCCCACCGGACCAGCCGGTGTTCAACAGGACCGAGCGGGCGTTGTGCTGTTCCATGCGTTCGGCGAGAAGCCGGGCGTACACGGAGGGTCGGTGGGACATGAACGGCGCCCCGAAGCAGGAACTGAAGGTCGCCTGGGGTTCGGTGACGCCGACCTCGGTGCCGGCGAGCTTCGAGGTGAATCCCGTGACGAAGTGGTAGAGGACCTCTTCGGTGCTGAGCAGTGAGATGGGAGGGAGCACGCCGAATGCGTCGGCCGTCAACAACACGATGGTGCTGGGATGGCCACCATGGGCGCCCTCGGCGACCTTGGGGTTGCACGCCAGCGGGTAGGCGAAGCGGGTGTTCTCGGTGATGGAGTCGTCGGTGAGGTCGAACTCCTGGGGGTCCGTCTCGGTGACGGGCCGGTCCGGGAGCGGGGGCACGTTCTCGATGTGGGTGCCGGGCCGGGAGAGCGCCGCTGCGATCACGGGCTCGTCGTCCTTGTCGAGGTCGATCAGCTTGGCGTAGCAGCCGTCCTCGAAGTTCGAGATGCCGTCGTCGGTCCACACGTGTTCGTCGTCGCCGATCAACAGACGGTCGGGGTCCGCCGACAACGTCGTCTTGCCGGTTCCCGACAGGCCGAAGAGGATCGCGACATCGCCGTCGCGGCCGACATTGGCCGAACAGTGCATCGTGAGTTGCCCCGCTGACGGAAGCACGTAGTTCATCACCGTGAACATGGTCTTCTTCACGACGCCGGAGTAGTCGGCGCGGCCGAGCACGAGCCCGATGCGGTTCTTCAGGTCGATGATGACCGCGCGGTTCGACAGCGTGCCGTCCCGGTCGGGATCGGTGTGGAACGAGGGAACGTCGAGAAGTGTCCAACCGGTGTCGGAGCGGTCACCGTCGGTCTGGACGTCCTTCGGGAACATGATGTTCGCGAAGTGCGCGTGGGTGGCGTACTCGCCGACGAAGCGGTAGGGGATCGCGAACTTCGGCTGCCAGCCGCAGAACACGTCGGTGGAGTACAGCCGGGCGTTCTTCTCGTTCAGGTAGGCGACGACGCGTGCGAGGAGGCCCTCGTAGGCCTCCGGGTCGAACTGCTGGAAATCCTTCTTCCACCACACCTCGTCGCGGAACTCCGGCCACGCCACCGCGAAGGTGTCCTTCACGGGCCGCCCGGTGCAGGTCGGGTCGGTGTAGAAGACCAGCGGGCCGTCGTCGCCAAGGCTCGTGGCGAACGCCTTCTGCGCATCGTCGGAGCCGCCGGTCTCGATCCGCCCGCGGTCGTTTTCCACGGCGGCCGCGAAGAGCTCCTTCTGGCTGAGCCCGTGGTGCAGGTCGACTGTGTCGAGCCCGAGCTTCTCGCGGAGCTCTGCGAGGACCCGGGCGGAGGCCTCGGGCGTGGATGGCGGATTCATCTTTCCTCCGAACGTCGTTGGTCGGCGGGGGTGGGTGTGGACGGCTACTGAAGGAACTCGGGCGTGCCCATGTCCACCTCGGAGCCGAGACGCAGTGCGGTGGCGCGCCCGCTCTCGTCGAGGTCGAAGACCACGCGCTGACCCTGCCGGAGCATCCGGAACAGCGAGCCCTCGAGGGCGTCGGGCGCGAGCTCGTGCTCCTCGAGTCGACGATCGTCGATGACGACACCGTCGCGGGTCGTCGGGTCGTAGGACTTGATCACACCCTGCACAACTGCTCCTCGCCGGCTGCTCGGTCTTCGACACTATCCCGACGGGAGGGACGCGATGGAATCCGCCGGCGGCGCACCGTCGAAGCGGGTCGGCGCGCCCGCTGCGAGATGGTTCCGTGGGGGTCGCCGCCCCTACAGGGTCGGTGTCGCCGCCCACTAGCATTCCGGCCCATGACCGTTCACGCGCGGCTCGGCGCGTCGGAGATCGCGGACGTGATCCGTACCTACAGCGGCGCCCTCGGGCTCCACCGCGCCGCGATCAACCGTCTCAACGTCTACCCGGTGCCCGACGGCGACACCGGAACCAACATGTCGCTGACCCTCGAGTCCGTCTCCGCGGAGATCGCCGACGCCGACGATCTCGCCTCGGTCTGCAAGGCGATCTCGCACGGTTCACTCATGGGGGCGCGGGGCAACTCCGGGGTGATCCTGTCCCAGCTCCTGCGGGGGTTCGCCGACACGATCCTGCGCGCCGGGGGCCTCGATGTCGAGAGCCTCGCGGACGCCCTCCACAACGCCTCGGAGGCCGCCTACGGCGCAGTGATGCGCCCGGTGGAGGGGACGATCCTCACGGTGGCGGCGGCCGCGTCCGAGGCGGCCCGCGAGGCCGCCGGGCGAGGAGACGAACTGGTCACGGCCCTCGAGGTGATCCGGGACCGTGCCGCGGCGACCCTCGCCCGCACGCCCGAGATGCTCGAGGTTCTCGCGACGGCGGGCGTCGTGGATGCCGGAGGCGCAGGGTTCGTGCTCTTCGTCGATTCGATGCTCACCGTCGTCGACGGGCGGCCGCTGCCCGAGCCGGAGGTCACCACCGGGGACGTCCACGCCGGGTCCGTGGGCACCGGTTCGGCGGCCGCGGCCGGGGCTGACAAGGACATCGCAGATCTCCGCTACGAGGTCATGTTCCTGCTCGACGCGGACGACACACGCATCGGTGACTTCCGGGAGGCCTGGGGCGTCGTCGGCGACTCGATCGTCGTCGTGGGCGGCGACGGACTGTGGAACTGTCATATCCACACCGACGACATCGGCGCCTCGATCGAGGCAGGTATCGCCGTGGGACGACCGCACAACATCCGTGTCACGGACCTCCTCGACGAGGTCGACCACGTCGAGGACGTGGCCCCACCCGGTGCGGCCGGGTCGTTGGACGGCGCTGTCGAGGGCCTCTTCGTCGGCCATCACGAGCCAACCCGCACGGCGGTGGTCGCCGTGGGTGCCGGCGACGGCGTACGCCGGATCTTCGAGTCGTTGGGCGTACAGGCGGTCGTCGTGGGCGGCCAGACGATGAATCCCTCCACCGAGATGCTCGTCCGGGCGGCGGAGGCGGTCTCGGCCGAGCAGATCGTCGTTCTCCCGAACAACAAGAACATCGTCCCGGTGGCCCACCAGGTCGCCGGGTTCACCGCCCGGCCCGTGAAGGTGGTCGAGACGAGGTCGGTCGCGGAAGGCTTCGCGGCTCTGCTCGCGTTCGATCCCGAGGCCGACGCGGAGACGAACGAGGCGGCCATGACGGCGGCCGCCGCGGCGGTGGTATCCGGTGATGTGACCCGGGCGGTGCGCGATGCGACCACTGCGGTGGGGCCGGTCGTCTCGGGCGACCACCTGGGGCTCGATCGCGCGGGCGTGCGGGTCGTCGCCGGTGACCTGGTCACCGCCACGACGGGCCTGCTGGATGCTCTCGTGGGCGACGACCATGAGATCGTGACGCTCATCGAAGGCACCGAAGCGGACGACGCGTCGACCACGGCGATCGTCTCGTGGTTGGCAGAGCACCGTCCCCATGTCGAGGTCGAGGTGCACGACGGCGGCCAGCCCTTGTACCCGTATCACGTGGGGGTCGAGTAGCCCCCGTGGCGTCGACGGAGGCGCCGATCGGTCTCGCCGAGTTGGCCGACATGGCCGTGACCCGCCTTGCCGGCGTGGGTGAGAAGCGGGCGGCGGCACTCGCCGAGGTCGGCATCGGGTCGGTTCTCGACTTGTTGATGTACTACCCGCGCCGCTACATCGACCGCACCAACGAGGCCACCGTCGCAGACCTCGCGGCGGCGGTCGCCCGCACCGGGGACGGTGAGTCCGACACCGGGGCCGAGGGGATGGTTCTGGCAACCGTCGAGAAGGTGTCGGCGCGCCGCACGCGCAACCGCCGTTCGCTCGTGACCGTGCGGGTGGCGGACGCCACGGGCCGTATCGAGTGCGTCTTCTTCAACCAGCCGTGGCGCCAACGCCAGCTCGCCGAGGGCAGCCAGGTCATCGTCTACGGCAAGGCGACCACCTACAGGGGCGCGCTGCAGATGAGCAACCCGATCGTGGATCTGGTCGGTGATCAGACGGGGCGGATCGTGCCGGTGTACCCCCAGTCCGAGAAGGCGGGCCTGACGACCGGCGACGTGGGCCGCTGGGTCGCGGAGATCCTGCGCCGTTGTGAGCCGCGCGGGCTCGCGGACCCCGTGCCGGCGTCGTTGCTCGGGCGCCACGGTCTGGTCGGCCGTGGGACTGCGCTGCGCGCGATCCACCAGCCCGAGACGATGGGGGAGTGCCAGAGTGCTCGCCGGCGCCTCGTCTACGACGAGCTGCTGAGAATCCAGTTGTCGCTCGTGAGGGCCAAGCGCGAACTCGAGGCGACGACCGAGGGAATCGTCCACGACGTCACGGGGCCGGTCCTGGGCGGGTTCCTCGGTGGTCTCCCCTGGGATCTCACCGGGGCACAGCAGCGGGTCATCGACGAGGTGATGGCCGACCTCGCGTCGCCGGTCCCGATGCACCGGCTCCTGCAGGGTGACGTGGGTGCCGGCAAGACCCTCGTCGCCGTGGCCGCTCTCGTGGCCGCTGTCGACGGCGGCCACCAGGGTGCGTTCATGGCACCGACCGAGGTTCTGGCCGAACAGCACCACGGGAGCGTCACCGAGCTGTTGCGTGGAGCGACCGTCCCCGCGAACGAGGGGCTCTTCGCCGAGCGCGAGCTGCGGGTGGAGTTGCTGACCAACCGGATCACCGGGTCGAGCCGGACGAGGGTTCTCGAGGGCCTGGAGTCGGGTGAGGTCGACATCGTGGTCGGCACCCACGCCCTCCTTTCGGAGAACGTCGGTTTCGCGTCGCTCGGTGCGGTGGTCGTGGACGAACAGCACCGCTTCGGCGTCGAGCAACGGGCCGCGCTGCGGGGCAAGCGGACCGACTCGGTTGCCGACGTCCTCGTGATGACCGCGACACCGATCCCCCGGACGGCTGCAATGACCGTCTACGGCGACCTCGACGTGTCGGTTCTCGACGAGCTGCCTCCGGGTCGTACCCCGGTGCGCACCGAATGGCTGGTTCCCGACGCCGAGGGCGAGGCGTGGGAGGCGGTGCGCCGTGAAGTCGCCGCCGGCCGCCAGGCCTACGTCGTGTGCCCACTGGTGGAGACCTCCGAGAAGCTCGAGGTGGCGTCGGCCACGGAGACCTGGGAACGTCTGCGGGAGGGTGAGCTCTCGGATCTGACCCTCGGCCTGCTCCACGGGCGGGTGTCGTCGGGCGAGAAGGAGAAGGTGATGACGTTGTTCCGCGACGGCGCGGTCGACGTGCTCGTCGCGACCACGGTCATCGAGGTGGGGGTGGACGTCCCGAACGCGACCGTGATGGTGGTGCTCGGCGCCGACCGTTTCGGGATAGCGCAGCTCCACCAGCTGCGGGGCAGGGTCGGGCGGGGTGCCGAAGAGTCCCGCTGTTTCCTCGTCGCCGAGGCCGTCACCGAGGAGGCCGAGGAGCGTCTCGCTGCGCTCGTGGCGTCCACCGACGGCTTCGAGCTCGCCGAAGTGGACCTGGACCTGCGGGGCGAGGGCACCGTCATGGGGGAGCGACAGAAGGGCCGCAGCGATCTGCGGCTGGCGTCGCTGCGGCGTGATCGTGAGTGGGTGGCCAGGGCCCGCAGTGACGCGATCGAGCTCCTGGACACCGATCCGGGGCTCGCGGCGAACCTCGAGCTGGCGTCGGAACTCGACGCTCTGCTCGGTTCGGTCGAGACCGACTATCTGATGAAGTCGTGAGCGACCCCGGGCCCGAGGTTCATCCCTCCGAGATCGCACGGCGCGGCGAGATCCGTCGGATCGGAGCCGAGAGGTTCGGTGTCGCCGCGGCGACCCTCGCCTCCGCCTATCGCGCCGACCCGCTCGTGGCCTGGAGTCTCGCGGCGGACACCGCCGTCCTCGGGGCCGAGGCCCACGAGCGCTACT
Source organism: Acidimicrobiales bacterium (assembly GCA_040219085.1). NCBI lineage: Bacteria > Bacillati > Actinomycetota > Acidimicrobiia > Acidimicrobiales > Acidimicrobiales bacterium. The sequence continues at coordinate 131,375 of JAVJTC010000003.1, read as the reverse complement.
GGCGGGGGGTCCTGTGGGGTCTGCCGGCGGGCTCTGAGGTCCATGCGACCTACGGCGTGGAAGCGGTCGCCCTGTGGCGTCCGGCCGACCACACAGCGGTTCCCGGGGGCCGGGCCTTCGAGCTCGTGGCGCTGGGTGTGGATCCGGCGAGTCGGGGTCGGGGACTGGCCCGTCGCCTGGCCGAGGTCATGTTCGCCCGTGCGGACCGACTCGGTGCCGCACTCGTCGCGTGCCTGGCGGCGGACGGCACCAGGGATCTCACGGCGATCGGGGGCGTCGTCCGAGTCCGATCGGAGCCGGTCGCCGACGGCGGCCCCACCGTGGTCGAGTACCTCCGGGAGCCCGCCCGGTGAGCCGCAAGGGCAGACTCCGCATCATCGCGGGGGAGGCCCGGGGGCGTCTCCTGGCGGTCCCCGACGGCGAGGTGCGGCCGACGTCGGACCGGGCCCGGGAGGCGATCTTCAACGCGCTGGGGTCGATGGGCGCCCTCGACGGGGTCTTCGTCGACTTCTTCGCCGGTAGCGGCGCGCTCGGCCTCGAGGCGCTCAGCCGGGGAGCCGCGCACGCGACCTTCCTCGAGTCGGACCCACGGGCGCTGGAAGTCCTGACCGCGAACGTGGAGGCCCTCGGCTTCGCCGACAGGGCGACGGTGCGTCGGGCGGACTCGATGCGCTCTGCGGTCACCCTCACCGGCGACGTCGCCCTGTGCGATCCGCCCTACGTTTTCGACGGGTGGCCGGCCCTGCTCGGCGAGCTCGCGGAAGCGGGATTCGAGGTCGTGGTGATCGAGTCGGACCGCGAGATCGACCCCGGCGCAGGGTGGGCGACGTCGAAGCAGCGCCGATACGCGGGTACGGTCGTGACGATCGCACGACGGGAGTCGGCCGCCGTCGATTGACCACCGGGGGACTCGACACCTGTCGGGGTCCGTCGTGAGGGCGTCGACAGCGGCCACACTCACCTCAGGGTTTCTTCGAGCACGCAACGTTCTTCGAGCTGACAACGGAGTGAATGTGGTCCGGGTTCTCTATCCGGGGTCGTTCGACCCCGTCCACAACGGACACGTCGAGATCGTCGAGACGGCCGCGCGGCTCTTCGACGAGGTGGTCGTCGCCGCCATGCGAAATCCCCAGAAGGGCCAACCGCTGTTCGGCCTCGACGACCGCGAGGCGATGCTCAACGAGTGCTTCGGCCACCTCGACAACGTGCGCACCGTCATGTTCGCCGAACTCGTCGTGACGCTCGCGGCGCGCGAGGGCACAGATGTGATCGTGAAGGGGTTGCGGGCGGTGTCGGACTTCGAATCCGAGCTGCAGATGGCCCAGACGAACAAGGCGGTCTCGGGCATCGAGACGATCTTCCTGCCCTCGACGTCGAGCAGTTCGTTCATAGCGAGCAAGTACATCCGTGAGATCGCCCGCTTCGGAGGAGATGTGTCGTCGATGGTTCCCGAGCCCGTAGCGAAGCGACTGATCGACAGGTACATCACGTGAGCGATCACGACGGCACCGTCTACGCGGGCGACGACGAACCGAAGTCGGGCTCGTTGCGCGACACGGTCGACGTCGGAGAGGTTCTCGACCGGCTCCTGGCCATCGTCGAAGCCGCCCGGCCGGTTCCGCTGTCGGCATCGTCCATGATCAACAAGGACGAGGTGCTCGAGCTTCTCAACGAGGCGGCCGATGGTCTGCCCGATGAGCTGCGTGCGGCCCGTTGGCTCCTCAAAGAGCGCGAGGAGTTCCTGTCCAAGGTCAGGCGGGAAGGCGATGAGATCCTCGAACTCGCCCGTGCCCAGGCCGAGCGGATGGTGCAACGCACCGAGGTCGTCAAGGCGGCCGAGTCGCGCGCGCGCTCGATCGTCGACGACGCCGAGGCGGAGTCCCGCAAGATGCGCCACGAGGTCGAGGACTGGTGTGACCAGAAGCTGGGCAGCTTCGAGATCGTCCTCGAGAAGACGATGAACGCCGTCGCCGCGGGGCGCGCCCGGCTACAGGGTGACGTCCTCGAGCGGATCGCCGATCAGGAGCCTGAGGTGGACGAGGCCGAGGAGGCCGCGGCGCGTGGGTTCTTCGACCAGGACGACTCGTGACCACCGAGTCCGGACACGGCCGGCGCTCCCGGCCCCTGCTCGCAGTCGACATCGTGGCCCTGCTCCGGACGCCGGGTGTCCGTCGGACGTTCCGAGAGTCGGCGACCTTCGATGGGCTCGACAACTCCGACGTCGCGGTCCGCGGCCCGGTGGACGTCGACCTCGTGGTGGAGGCGGTCGGATCCGACATCGTCGTGTCCGGTCGTGTGAGCGCTCCCTGGGTGGGAACGTGTCGTCGGTGTCTCGAGGAGGTCCACGGGACCGCCGGGCTCGACGTCCATGAGATCTTCGAACTCGAACCGACCGAGGGCGAGACCTACCGACGGGGTTCCGAGGAGATGGATCTCGACCCGATGGTGCGCGAGGCCGTGCTCCTCGGCCTGCCGCTCGCGCCCCTCTGCCGTGAGGACTGCGTGGGGCCCGATCCGCAGCGCTATCCGGCCCGTCCGCAGTCCGACGAGGGTCCACGGCCCGATCCCCGCTGGGCGGCGCTCGACGCCCTGCGTCCCGACGTGAGCGAGCCCTCCGACCGTTGAGCGCGCCCTCCCCGTGACGGCGGATGGGGTCGAACCCGTCCGATCTCGCATCCGGCACCGCTAGGCTTGCGCATCCGTGCCGGCGGCTCCGGTGCGGTCTCTCCAGTCTCCGAGCCCCGTACAACGCGACGGTGGTTCCACCCAGGAGTTCCGATGGCAGTCCCCAAGAAGAAGACCTCCAAGGCGAAGTCCCGCAGCCGCCGTGCGTCCGCGTGGACCGTCGATGCCCCGGCGCGGGGCGTCTGCCCACGGTGCGGCTCCGCCAAGCGCCCGCACCGCGTGTGCGGGGAGTGCGGCTGGTACGCAGGCCGCCAAGCCGTCGACGTCGAGTAGGCGAGCCCACTTGTTACCGATCGCGCTCGACGCGATGGGGGGCGACAGCGCACCCGATGACATCGTCGCGGGGGCGCGTCTTGCCGCCGATAGCGGGCTCGACATCGTGCTCGTCGGGCCCCCGGAGCTGATCGGCGGACTCGGCTTCGAGGTCATTGCGGCCTCCGAGGTGATCGCGATGGACGCCGACGCAGGTTCGAGCGTCCGCAAGATGAAGGACTCGAGTCTGGTGCGCGCCGCGGAGGCCGTCCGCGACGGACGGGCGTCGGCCATGGTCAGTGCCGGCAACACCGGTGCCACGATGGCCAGCGCACTGTTGCGGATGGGCAGGATCCGCGGGGTCGCACGTCCCGCCATCGCAACGCCGCTGCCCGTGCCCGGGCGTGAAACCCCGAACGTGCTCATCGACGCCGGGGCGAACGCCGAGTGTCAGCCCGAGTGGCTCGCCCTCTTCGCACGGATGGGCGCCGTCTACGTCCGTGACAGGTACGGCACCATCGAACCGAGGGTGGGGCTCTTGTCGATCGGTGAAGAGGCGGGCAAGGGGACTCCGCTGGTCAAGGAGGCTTTCGAGTTGTTGTCCGACGATGCGTGGCAGTCCGTGGTCGGATGCCGTTTCGTCGGAAACGTCGAGGGCCGGGACCTTCTCGCCGACGAGGCGGACGTGATCGTGACGGACGGTTTCACGGGCAATGTGGCGCTGAAGACAGCCGAAGGTGTCGCCCGCACGGTGACGAAGGCCCTGCTCGAGGCCTTCGACAGCTCCGATGACGCCCGCCGTGGCGCCGAGCTGCTGATGCCCGCCCTGCTCCCGCTGTACGAGACGTTCGACCCCGAGTCGACCGGGGGCGCCGTCCTGTTGGGCGTCCGGGGCGTGTGTGTCATCAGCCACGGGTCATCGGGTCCGAAGGCGGTTGCCAACGCGCTGACGGTGGCCGCCGACCTGGTGCGTGGTGATGTCGTCGGGCACCTCACCGACGCCGTCGCCGGATAGACTGCCCCGGTCCGAAACCCGCGATCCAGGAGCAGACGTTGCCGGCCGAGACGCATGTGGCAGGTGGGCCGCTCGATCGCGATGCGATCCTCGCCCTCGTACGTGAACGCCTCGCCGAGATCCTCGAGATCGAGCCGTCGGCGATCAACGAGGGGGATTCCTTCGTCGACGATCTCGATGCCGACTCGCTCGCTCTGATCGAGTTGGTCGAGGCGATCGAGGAGGACCTGGCGGAGAGGTCTGTCGGCTTCCGCATCGATGACGAGGACCTCGAAGACCTCAAGTCCGTGCGGGACGCGGTGGACTATGTCCACTCCCGTCTCGACTGAGTGGTCCAGCCCGACCGGTCCCAGACCGACCTCGCCGGCCGACTCGGCCACGAATTCGCCGACCCGGCGCTTCTCCGACGAGCCCTGACTCACCGGTCGTGGGAGGCCGAGCAGGACGAGTCGTCGAACGAGCGTCTGGAGTTCCTCGGGGACGCCGTGCTGGGTCTCGCCGTGGCGGACCACGTGTTCGCCACCCGGCCCGACATGGCCGAGGGTCTGCTCGCGAAGACCCGTGCCGACGTCGTGTCGGCCGACGCGCTGGCCGAGGTGGCCCTCGAACTCGACATCGGGTCGGCGTTGCTGCTCGGCAAGGGAGAGGACTCGAGCGGCGGTCGTACGAAACCGTCGATCCTCGCGGACGCGCTCGAGGCGCTGATCGGCGCGGTGTACGTCGACGCGGGCTGGATACCGGCCCGTCGCCTGGTCCTGTCACTGTTCGGTGAGAAGATCGAGGCCGCCGCCATGGGTCCCGGCATCGATGACCACAAGACCCGGCTCCAGGAGTTGGCGGCACGGGACCACGGTTCCGTGCCACGCTACGAGGTCTGTTCATCGGGGCCGGATCACGATCGTCGGTTCACCGCCAGGGCGGTGTTCGAGGATCGGACGTGGGGGCACGGTGAGGGTCGTTCGAAGAAGGAGGCGGAGCAGGCGGCGGCGGCCTCTGCTCTCGCCGAGATGAGGTCGTCGCAAAGCGACGCCGACCGGAGGGGAAAGTGATGGTCATCGGGCTACCCGAGATCGAGATTCTGCGCAGAGACCTCGAGCGAGAGGTCGCGGGCAAGAAGATCAAAGAGGTCGAGGTCCAGGTCGCCAAGCCGGTTCGGCGCAACCGGTCACGGGCCAAGTTCGTGGAGAAGCTGGAGGGCCACAAGATCGAGAAGGTCACCCGGATCGGCGTCACGCTCCTGCTCGAACTGGACGAGGACCAGATCCTCGTCGTGGAGATGGCCGATGGAGGGCAGCTCCGTCGCCACGCCAACAAGGACGACGTCGACGACGACAACGCGCTGACCATCACCTTCACCCAGCACGGCCAGCTCCGCCTCGTGGACCACGGCGGCGAGACCGCCATGTACGTGGTGAACGCGGACGACATGCCCGACACGGTCCCGTCGATCGTGGATCTCGGCATCGATCCGGTCGAGACGCCGATGTCGTGGCAGGACTTCGCCGAGGTGCTTCTGGGCTTCGACGGCGAGCTGAAGCAGTTGCTGACCAACCCGGCGGTCATCGTGGGCCTGAGTGACCTCTACGCGGACGAGATCCTGTTCAACGCCGGTCTGCGCTTCGACCGCACCACCGGGTCGCTGTCGGCTCAGGAGATCCGTCGGCTCTACCGTGCGGTGGTCGAGACGCTCCACGACGCCATGAAGTACAGCGGGACCCATGTGCCCGCCAACGCGTTCGTCGACGTGTTCGGCGAGCCGGGGTCCTACCAGGACCACCTGTCGGTGTGGGGCAAGGACGGCGAGCTGAGTCCCCGCTCGCGCAAGCCCATCGCCCGGACGAAGTACAAGGGCACGTGGACCTACTACTGCGAGCAGAGCCAGGTCTGACTTCGACGCGGCGCGCGCCCCCGCTGTTCCGGGCGCGCCGGGAGCCTGTGGGGCGGCGGTGCACGCCGAGGGTGCACCGCGCGGGGTCGGGGTGCCACTACGTTCGGCGGAGTGTTCCTACGGTCTCTGACCCTCAAGGGTTTCAAGTCCTTCGCAGACGCCACGACGCTCGACCTCGAGCCCGGAGTGACGGTCGTCGTCGGGCCCAACGGAAGCGGCAAGTCGAACGTCGTCGACGCCATCGCATGGGTGCTCGGAGCCCAGGCACCGAGCAGCGTGCGGTCGAACAAGATGGACGATGTCATCTTCGCCGGCACCGCCGATCGTCCCGCACTCGGTCGAGCGGAGGTGACGCTCACCATCGACAACTCCTCGGGTCAACTCGCGGTCGATTTCGAAGAGGTCACCATCCGCCGCACCCTCTTCCGCAGCGGTGACAGTGAGTACGCGCTCAACGGTGTGAGCTGCCGGCTGCTCGACATACAGGAGCTCCTGTCCGACAGCGGCGTGGGCCGCCAACAGCACACGATCATCTCCCAGGGGCAGATCGACGCGGTCCTCAACGCCCGGCCCGAGGAGCGACGTCATGTGATCGAGGAGGCCGCGGGGGTCCTCAAGTACCGGCGCCGCAAGGAACGCAGCGAGCGCCGCCTCGGCGCCACGGAGGCCAACCTGACGCGCCTGCAGGACCTGGTCCGTGAGGTGCGACGTCAGCTCAAGCCCCTCGAGCGACAGGCCGACGCCGCGCGCCGCCACGGTGACCTTCTCGACGAACTCGTCGCGCTCCGGACCCACATCGCCGGTCGGGAGATCGCGACGCTCAAGGAGCGCCTCCGCGCCGGTGCGGTTCGGCGCCGTGACCTGCTCGACACCGATGCCCGGCTGCGGGAGCAGCTGCGCGGTGTCGATGCCGCCGTGCTGGCCGCCGAGGCCCGGCTCACCTCCTTCGGTGGTGACGACGTGGGCGACTCACTCGCCACCTACGAGGGCCTGCGCGCCCGCGCCCACGGCGTCGCGCGCGTGGTCGACGAGCGTCGGCGCAGCCTCGCGGCCGAGTTGGCCCGCGACGGTGACCGCGAGATGGTCGACAGCCTCGTGGCCGAGCGTGAACGGCTCGCCACCGAACTCGATGACGTGGCCGCGCGGGTGGGCGGGCTCGAGACCGACGCGACTCAGCTAGAGGCCGCCGAGGTGGACCTCGCGGATCGCGCCCGGGCCTTCGAGGAACGGTGGAGCGACGCGGTGACCGCTGGTGCCGACGACGCCGGTCGGGTGCGCGGCGAGTTCGGTGCCGTCGAGAAGGCGATCAGCCGTGCCGACACCGAACGGAGCCAGGTGCGGCGCCGTATCGACGAGCTCGATGCGCGGCGTACCGGGCTGGACGCCGAGGCCGCCTCGATGCGTGACTCGCTCGCCATCTCCGTCACGGCTCTGTCCGCGGCCGAGGCGGCGCTCGTCGATGCCGAGGCCACGCTCACGCAGGCTGTCGATGCGGCGACCGTTGCCGAGGCCGCCGCATCGGAAGCCGAAGCCGACCGTCGTCACTGGACCTCACGCGCCGACGCGCTCGCACTCGCCCTCGACGAGGCCCGCGCCCGCTCCGGTGCCGAAGCGCTCGCCGGACTCGACGGGGCGCTGGGAACCCTCGCTGAGCTCGTCGAGGTCGACGCCGGCTGGGAGTCGGCCTTCGAGGCCGCTGCCGGCGAGGCCGTCGCCGCCGTCGTGGTGGCCGATCCGGCCACCGGTCGTGAAGCTCTGGCCCGGCTGGGTGAGCTCGATACCGCCGGCGCCGTCGTCGCCATGGGGATCGGCGGGCCGCAGACGCCGCCGGTCGGCCACGGCGAGCCGGTTCGTCCCCACGTCCGTGGAGTCTCCCCACTCGTCGACGTTCTCCTGGACAGCCTCATCGGTGGTGCCGTCGCGGTCGCCACGCCGGAGGCCGCCGTGGACGTCGTTCTCGACAGTCCGACGGCCGTCGTCGTCACCCGCGGTGGGGACCGGTTCTCGCCGACGGGTTGGCGGGTCGGGGTGGATCGTGCCGGGGCCACCGGGACCGCCCTCGAAGAGGCGATCCGGCGGGCGGAGACGGCCGTGCAGACGCTCGATGACGCCAAGGCCGCGCTGGCCGGCGCACGTCAGGCCCGGGCCGATGCCGAGCGGGGCGTCGCCGACGCCCGACGCGGCTGCAAGGTGGCCGAGGTCGAACGGGACCGGCTCCGGACCGACCTCGAACGCAAGGACGCGACGGGGCGCGAGATCGCCGTGGAGATCGAGGCCCTCGGCGCACGCGTGGAAGCTCTCGACGCCCGACTCGACGCAGACCGTCGACGCGCAGCGGAGTTGGCCGGTGAACTGCCGGCGCTCGAGCAGGCCGAGGCCGCCCGGGCGGAGTCCGGCCGCAGGATGGCAGCTGAGCGGTCCGATCTCGATGAACGTCGAGAGGCCGTCGGAGCCCTACGCCGTGACCTCGAGGTCCGCGCCGCGTCGCTGGAACAACGACGCGAGTTGTTGACGAAGCGGATCGCCGAGGTCGACACCCGGCTCGAAGGTCGACGCGAGGCCGAGGAGCAGGGACAACGCCGACGTGACGGTGTCACGGCTCGGCTCACCACGATCGAATCGCTCGGAGAGCTTCTCGGCGGTGCCGTGGCCGACCTCGACGGGCGGGTCACGACCCTCCGGGAGCGCCGCCGCCGCCAGAGCGACGAGGTCAGGGCCATCGCGGCTGAACTCGACGAGCTACGGAAGTCCCAGGCGGCGATGGCCGGCGAGATGAAGCTGGCGCGCGACGAAGCGGCCTCGATCGAAGTCGCCGAGGCCGAGTTGAACGTCCGCCTGGAGACGATCGTCGAGACGGTCCGCAGCGAGTTGGACTGCGAACCGGCCACGGCGGTCGCAACCGAGTGCCCCGAGTTGCCCGAGGGCGTCGCACCCTCCGCACGCGTCCGCGAACTCGACCGCGAGCTCAAGCTCATGGGCCCCATCAATCCTCTGGCGTTGAGCGAGTTCGACACCCTGTCCGAACGTCACGAGTTCCTCACGGGCCAGCTCGACGACGTCCGTAGCTCCCGTCGCGAGCTCCAGAAGGTCATCCGCGCCGTGGACGACGAGATCGTCCGGCTGTTCGCCGCGGCCTACGCCGACGTCGCCGAGAACTTCGAGACGCTCTTCGCCGCATTGTTCCCGGGCGGTAAGGGACGGATCCGCCTCACCGACCCCAGCGACATGTTGGCGACCGGCGTCGAGATCGAGGCACAGCCGTCCGGGAAGAACGTCCGCAAGCTCTCGCTGCTGTCGGGCGGCGAACGCTCGCTGACGGCGCTCGCCTTCCTGTTCGCCGTCTTCCGGAGCCGGCCGTCGCCGTTCTACGTGATGGACGAGGTCGAGGCCGCCCTCGACGACGTCAACCTCCACCGCTTCCTCGGTCTGGTGGCGGAGTTCCGCGACGACGCGCAGCTGCTCATCGTGAGCCACCAGAAGCGGACGATGGAAGCGGCCGACTGTCTCTACGGCGTGAGCATGCAGCCGGGCGGGGCCTCACGGGTCGTCTCGGAGAAGGCCGACACCGCTGCGTGAGCCGCTGACCGGTCGAGACTTCAGGGGAACCGTGAGAACCAGGCGAGCGACGTCGCTGCGGCCAGAGCCAGGACGAGGAGTGATCCCCCGACGAACCACTCGGTGACGTCGCTCTCGACCTCGACGAAGCCCACCGAGCTCCCGATGTCGCGATACACGTCGGCGAGTTCCGCGGCGCTTGCAGCGGCGAAGAACTGCCCGCCGGTGCCCTGGGCGATCGACAGGAGCGCCGCTTCGTTCACCGGCACGGGCACGAAGGGTTGGTCCGGCAGCGAGATGGCGCCGGCGTCGGTGCCGAACGCGATGGTCGACACCGGGATCGCCGCCTGCAGAGCCGCTTCTACGGCGATCTCGTCGGCACGTCCCGCGGTGGTCTCGCCGTCGGACATGACCACGATGCGCGCGGGGGGAGCGGACCCGGTCTCGTCGGGTGGCACCGAGTCCAGGGCCTGCAGCGACGCGAAGATCGCCTCGCCGATCGCCGTGGCCTCGTCGAGTTCGAGGGCCTCGACAGCGACGATCGCGCTCTGGCGGTCGGTCGTCGGTGCGACGCGTACCACGGCGACGCCGTTGAAACTCACGATCCCGAGGTTGATCTCTTCGGGAAGCTCCCTGATGAACTCGACCGCGGCGGTCTTGGCGGCCTCGATCCGCGACGGGCGGACGTCGTCGGCCTCCATCGACAGAGAGGTGTCGATGGCGAGGACGATGGTCGCTCGTTCCCTCGGCACCTCGGTGCTGCGCGCCGGTGCGGCGAGGGCGCCGACGAGGCCTATCGCCGCCAGTGTCATCAGCGCGGCGGGCACGTGGCGTCGCCACGACGGGCGCCTGGGTGCGACCGAGTCGAGGAGTTCGACATTGGTGAACCGGACCGCGTAGGCCTTGCGGCGAAACTGCATGAGTACGTAGGCGACGATGAATGCCGCTACGAGGAGGAGCCACCACAGGCGGCCGGCGGCGAGGAACGTCACGGCGACGTCACCCCTGCGGCAGCGGCGGCGGCCCCGGCGTGGCCGTTGCGGCGGCGTCTGACGTCGACGAAACGGGCGACGTCGAGCAGCCAGTCCCGGTCGGTGCGCAGCACCAGGTGGTCGGCTCCGGCCCAGCGGATCGCCGACGCGATGGCCTGGCGCTGGTCGGCAGCAGCCTGTGCGTAGCGTCGCCGCAGCTTGCGTGAACGGGTGTCGATCTCGCGGACGGCTCCGGACTCGGGGTCGGCGAGGGTCAGCAGTCCGACGTCGGGCAGTTCGAGCTCACGGGGATCGACGACCTCGATGCACAGCGTCTCGTGGCGGGCGGTGACCCTTCGCAGTGACCGTTCCCAACCCTCCTCGGCGAGGAAGTCCGAGATCACGACGGCCAGGCCGCGCCGGTGGTGGCCACGGGCGGTATGGGCCATCGCCGGTCCGAGCGCGGCGCGACCTCCGTCGGTGACCGGTGTCGTCACCAGGCGGTGCAGGAGGGCCTGTACGCCGACGCGGCCCTGGCGCGGCGGCCAGGACCAGCCACCGTCGGCGGTGATGACCTCCGCTCCGAAACGGTTGCCGGTCCGCGCCGTGAGATGGGCGATCGCGGCAGTGGCGGCGATGATCAGGTCGCGCTTGGTGTGGATGGCGGTGCCGAAGGCGACGCTGGGCGAGAGGTCGACGACGACGCGTGTCTCGAGTTCACGGTCGGCGACCGTCTCGCGGACGTGGACCTGCTGGGTGCGTGCGGTGACGTTCCAGTCGATGCGGCGGACGTCGTCGCTGGGGGTGTAGAGGCGGGTCTCGCCGAGCTCGGACCCGTGGCCCGACACGAGCCCGCGGTAGTCGCCGTGCAGCAGGCCGTCGAGGCGGCGCCGCACGTCGAGCTCCAGGGTGCGTAGCAGCCTCGCCGTACGCGCCTCGTCCGTCTCGGCCGCGCGCAGTGGGTCGGACCCGTCGCTGTCAGGGCCCATCTAGAAGGTGCTCGCCCGCTGGATCGCCGGGTCCTGGGAAGGGGCGATGCGCGGGGCGGGCACCGTCGAGAGGATCCTCACGACGATCTGGTCCGCCACGAGGTCACGGGCGAGGGCCTCGTAGGACAGGACGACGCGATGGCGCAGGATCTCCGGTGCGACGTCGAACACGTCCTGGGGGAGTGCGTATGTCCGGCCCCGCAGTAGAGCCAGCGCGCGCGCTGCCGCCACGAGGCCCAGGCTTGCGCGCGGACTCGCCCCGTAGGCGATCAGCTCGTCGAGTTCGGGGAGGCCGAAGTCCGCCGGCTTGCGGGTCGCCATCGTCAGTGACACCGCGTAGTGGACGACGCCGCGGTCGACGTACACCCGCCGCGCCTCGGTCTGCAGTCCGATCAGCTGCTCGAGGCTCAGCATCTGTCGTGGGACCGGAGGGCTGACCCCCATGCGGTTCACGATCTCGACCTCCTCGGCGGCGGAGGGGTGGTCGACGACGATCTTCATGAGGAAACGGTCACGTTGGGCCTCCGGAAGTGGGTAGACCCCCTCGGATTCGATCGGATTCTGTGTCGCCAGGACGAGGAAGGGGTCCGGAGCCGGGAACGTCTGTCCGCCGATGGAGACCTGACGCTCGGCCATGATCTCGAGCAGTGCGGACTGGACCTTCGCCGGGGCGCGGTTGATCTCGTCGGCGAGCACGAAGTTGGCCATGACCGGCCCGAGCTCGATGTCGAAGCTCTCGGTCGACGCCCGGTAGATCCGGGTCCCCATGATGTCCGCAGGCAGGAGGTCCGGCGTGAACTGGATCCGTCGGAAGCTGCCACCGACGACGTCGGAGAGGGTCTCCACGGCGAGGGTCTTCGCGAGGCCGGGAGCGCCCTCCAGCAGGCAGTGACCACCGGCGAGGAGCGAGACGAGGAGCCGTTCCACCATTCGCCCCTGGCCGACGATGACCTGTTTCACCTCGAAGAGGGTCTGCTCCAGGGGGCTCCCCTCCGCTGAGCCGGACAGGGGCACCCGCGACGAACCAGCCTGCTCATCGGAGGATGCGGGCGGGGGAGGGGTCCCGGCGGGCGGCATCGGGGGTGGCGGAGGCAGCGTGGCCGTGGCCGGTGGCGGTAGCTCCGGCGAGTCGGCGGCGACGACGGGGATCTCGCCGGTCGTGGCCCCCCACGTGTCGTCGGAGCGGCTCGTGTCGGGACCTTCGGTCACTTCGTTCCTCACGTCGTTCGGGGGTCGCGGTAGGGCACGCACCGCAGGGCACCACGATGGCGCGAAACTCACTGTAAAGCTGTGCCGGGCCCGCCGGACGGCGGCCGGGCGCCGCCAACGGTGGGGTGCCGGCCGCTACCGTCGGACCATGCGCCTGCTCGTCGTCGACGACGAACGCGAGCTCACCGAAGCCATCGCCCGGGGTCTGCGCCGTGACGGCTACGCCGTGGACGTCGCCCACGACGGCCGGGAGGCTCTCGAGAAGGCACGCCTCGTTCCCTACGATCTCATATGCCTCGACGTGACCATGCCGTACATGGACGGCCGCGAGGTGTGCCGGCGGCTGCGCTCGGAACCGCCCCACGGTGAGAACCCCCGCATCTTGTTCCTGACGGCACGCGATGAGCTCGATGAACGCGTCGCCGGACTCGACGACGGCGCTGACGACTATCTCGTGAAGCCCTTCGCCTTCCCGGAGTTGTCGGCCCGCATCCGCACACTGTTGCGGCGCGATGCCGGCGCCTCGGGAGCGGTGCTCGTCGTCGGCGACATCTCACTCGACACCGCGACCCATGAGGTCAGGCGTGCAGGCAACGAGATCGCGCTCACCGCGAAGGAGTTCGCGCTCCTGCGCTACTTCATGAGCTCACCCGGACGGGTGATCTCCCAGGAGGAGCTCCTCGAACACGTCTGGGACGAACACGCCGACCCCTTCACCAACACCGTGCGGGTGACGGTCGGCACGCTGCGGCGCAAGCTCACCGAGGCCGATGAGGAGGCACCGCCGATCGAGACGGTGATCGGGCAGGGCTATCGCCTCGTGGATGCCGAACCGGCCGTCGGGGTCGTGGACGGCGACGGTGACTGATCGGGGTCGGTCGGAGCGGCCGGCGGACGGAGACGCGCCGCCGGCTGCCATGCGTGTCCCTCCCGATGCGCCGGCACCTCCCGAGCTCTCGGTCGGGCGCCTCGGCCGGGTCGGGCGGCGGATGCCGGCCTGGATGGGTTCGATCCGGTTCAGGTTGACCCTGGTCTATTCACTGGTCCTGTTCGGCCTCGCCGCCATCGTCGTCGGCGGCGTGTACTGGGGCCTGGCCCGTTCCCTCGACGACCAGCCCGTGTCCCAGGAGTACGTGGTCCCGCTGCGCAGCTTCGTCCAGGGCCGTTCGGTCATCGTCCAGGACGAGGTACGCCTCGCGATCCTCGACGTCGAACAGCTCGCGAACGAACGGGCTCTCGAGCAGCTCCAGACGTACTCGCTGGGCGCGCTCATAGCGCTCTTCTTCGCGAGCCTCGTGGTGGGTTGGGTGGTCGCGGGACGGGTGTTGCGCCCGATCGGCCGTATCACCGGTGTGGCCCGGGAGATCCAGGCGACCGATCTGTCGCGTCGTATCAGCCTGGACGGGCCCGACGACGAGCTGCGGCAGTTGGCTGACACGTTCGACGAGATGCTGGACCGTCTCGACGACGCGTTCCGGACCCAGCAACGCTTCATCCAGGAGGCGAGTCACGAGTTGCGCAACCCGCTCGCCGTGATCAGGACGAACCTCGACGTCACCTCCAGCGATCCGAATGCGACGGTCGAGGACTACCGGCAGACCGCAGACCTGGTCGGACGGTCGATCGAGCGGATCTCGCGCGTCGTCGACGACCTGCTCGCCTACGGCCGCCACCAGAACGTGGCGCTGCGTAGCGAACCGGTCGAGATCGCCCGGCTGGTCAATGACATGGCCGAGGAGTTCTCGGGTTCGGCGGACACCGCGGGCGTCGAGATCGCGACGGCGGCGCCGAGCGCCCTGTGGGTCATCGGTGACCCGGACTCGCTGCGTCAGGCACTCGCCAACCTCCTCGCGAACGCCGTGCGGGTCGCACCGCGGGGTTCGGCGGTCCGGATCGCGGCGGGCCTCGAGCAGGGCTGGGTGTGGCTTGCGGTCTCCGACGAGGGCCCGGGCATCGCGCCCGAAGACGTCGAGCGTGTGTTCCAGCGATTCGAGCGTGGACCCAACCGCTCTGCGGACGGTGCAGGTCTGGGGCTCGCGATCGTCCGGCAGACGGCGGAGGCCCATCGGGGAGAGGTGCGTCTGACGAGTGAGGTGGGGAGAGGGTCGACCTTCACGATCTGGTTGCCTGCGCTGATGCCCGCAGATCCTGGTGTCGACACGGTCGAGATCCCCCTCGCCCGTCCCTGAGGCACCCAGGGCCTTCTGCCGACGTGTCCTGTCGCCGTTGAAGTCGCGCCGCGACCTGCCGATCAGGCGGGAGCGGGAACAACGAACGGGCTTACGGCTTCTTTCGGTCGTCACTCGTACGTTCGAGTCCGAACAGACCCCCGCCATGCATCGAGGAGCCACCAGTGAGCGACGAGCGCAGCAGCGATCCGTGGTCGGCCGTGCCGCCGCGGACGCCGCCGGCCGACGACCACGAACAGCCCGCCGGGCCGACCACGTCGACTGACGTACCGACCCGCGACATGGCCTGGGCATCCAGCGCGACCGGTGGGGGAAATCCCTCCCCTCCCACCGCGCCGCCGGATCGCCCGCCGTCGACTGCAACCGTGACCTATGCCCCCCCTCCGGTCCCGGACCCGCAGACGACGGCCCCACCGCCCGGTCGCGGCCAACCGGCCGCGACCGGGCGGCGACGGGCCCGTTGGTTCGTCCTCGCGGCGGTGGTGGGAGCGCTTCTCGTGGCTGCGGGGGTCGCTGCAGGCTTCACGCTCGCCGACGACAACTCCTCGGACAGCGTCGTCCCGGCGGTCGACTCGGGTGGCGTTGACACGTCGACCGCCCCCGCTGGCGGCGACACGGGTGCAGCCGGGGGTGCCACCGACGACCCGGGGACGGGGACGTCCACACCTCAGGCGCCGGCCCCGGGTGCGGGCACGCCGTCTTCGCCGTCTTCGGAGGAACCGGCTGCCGCTGCGGCCGCAGCCGTGTTGCCGACCGTCGTCCAGATCGACGTTGCGAACACCGGGACGGGCTCGGGGATCATCTACGACGACTCGGGGCTCATCATGACCAACGCCCACGTGGTCGATGCGGCCGAGACGGTGACGGTGAGGCTCCCGTCCGGGGTGAGGGTCGAAGGCCGGGTACTCGGCGCAGACCTGCGTACCGATGTCGCGGTCGTGCAGATCGACGCCACCGAGGAGTTCTCGGTGGCCGTCCTCGCCGGTCTGGACACGGTCGAGGTCGGTCAGATCGCAGTCGCCATCGGCAGCCCGTTCGGTCTCGAGTCGACGGTGACGGCCGGCATCGTCTCCGCGGTGAACAGGGTGGTCGGCAACAACCTGAACGGCGTCGAGCAGCAGGTCGAGATGATCCAGACCGACGCGCCCATCAACCCCGGCAACTCCGGCGGCGCCCTGGTCGACAAGGAGGGGCGGGTCATCGGGATGAACACCTCGATCCGCACCGACGGCAGTGAGGGGAACATCGGACTCGGCTTCGCCATCCCCATGGATACGGCCAGGCTGATCGCCGACCGGATCGTTGCCGGTGAGCCGCTCGAGTCGGGTTTCCTCGGTGTGACCATCACCGCTCCGGTGGTCGGGCAGCCGGGCGCGCTGGTGACCCTCGTCGAGCCGGGTACGCCCGCCGACGAAGCCGGCCTCGTCATCGGTGACCTGATCGTGGCCTTCGACGGCGAGGACGTGCGCTCGAACAACGACCTCGTCGCCAAGGTGCGGCTGCGGGTGCCCGGCGACACGGTCGAGATCGTCGTCATGCGTGATGGTGCCGAGACGACGTTGACAGCCACCCTCGGAACCGGCTGACTCACCCTTCGGGGCGCCCCTGTCCGCCGGTAGGCTCCGCGGATCATGGTCGTTCTGCTGGTCATCCTCATAGCCCTGGCCGTCGTCCTCGTCGGGGTCCTCGGCTTCGTCGCCACCCGTCATCGCGGCCGTGGGGCCGGTTCGGCTCCACCTGCGGCTCGTCGGGCGACGGGCCCCGACGGTGCCTCCGACACGGCGGTCCTCGATCGACCGGTCGCCGACGACACCGTCGTCGACGAGCCGGTCGTGCCGGAGGCCCCGCCCGTCGACGAGCTCGTCGCTCCGAGCTTCCTCGACCGCCTGGGTAAGGCCCGCCGTGCGATCGGCGGGTACTTCGGGTCGATCCTGTCGCGCAGTATCGACGACGAGACCTGGGAGGAGATCGAGGAGGCATTGATCTCCGCCGACGTGGGCGTGGCCACGACGTCGCAGCTGATCGAGCGTCTCCGGGAACGAGCCGCCGAGGCGGGGACCACCGAGTCAGCCGAACTCCTCGACATCCTCAAGGCCGAGATGAAGGCGGAGTTGGCCTCCGGCGACAGGTCCCTGTCGATCGGCGAGGCGCCTTCGGTGTGGTTGTTCGTCGGCGTCAACGGCGTCGGCAAGACGACCACCATCGGCAAGCTCGCGCACCGCGAGATCGTCGACGGCCGCACTGTGGTGCTGGCGGCGGGCGACACCTTCCGTGCCGCGGCCGCCGAGCAACTCGAGATGTGGGCGCAACGCTCAGGTGCGGGTTTCATCCGCGGTAGCGAAGGCGGCGATCCGGGCTCGGTCGTGTTCGACGCGATCGATCACGCCCGTGCGCGTGGCGCGGTGCTCGTCATGGCCGACACGGCTGGGCGTCTGCACACGAACACGAACCTGATGGAGGAACTCAGCAAGGTCCGGCGCGTGGCCGAGAAGGGTGCGGGCAGCGTCGCCGAGGTGCTCCTGGTCATCGACGCGACGACGGGACAGAACGGCTTGGTCCAGGCGCGACAGTTCGCGGATGCGGTCGACGTGTCGGGTGTGGTACTCACAAAGCTGGACGGATCGGCCAAGGGTGGCATCGTCTTCGCCGTACAGTCGGAGTTGGGAATTCCCGTCAAGTTGGTGGGTCTCGGTGAAGGGATCGGCGATCTCGTCGAGTTCGACGCCGACGACTTCGTCGATGCACTGTTCGCGTGACAAGGAGCCAGGACATGGGTAAGCGCAAGCACACTGACAGCGATCTGGTCGGGCTCGAGAGCCTCGGCGGTTCCGACGACGGCGCCAAGAAGGGGCTGTTCAAGAAGGTGACCGGTGTACCGGTCGCTCTCGTGAAGACACCGCTCGTCGTCGTGACGCGTCTGGTGAAGGGGATCGTCCACGCCCTCGGCGAGGTCCTGAAGCTTCCGGTGCGCGTCATCGGCGGGTTGGCCCGGCCGTGGAAGGGAAAGAAGAGCGACTCCGACGGGGAGTGATCCGGTCCGTCGGGAACCGGCGGGCCCTCGACGTCGTCCAACCGGTGTACTGCAGCCGATGAACGGAGACAGACCCGTGCGACGCCCACTCGCAGCCCTGCTGATCCTGGTGGCCCTGATCGTGGTCGCCTGCGGTTCCGACGGTTCGGACACCGCGACGGGCGATGATGACACAGCCTCCGGCGGCGACGACACAGCCTCGGACGGTTCGCCCGACGATGGGCAGTCCGCGCCCGGCGGCGACGACAGCGCGTCGGATGCTCCGCTCGACGATGGACGGTCCGCCTCCGGCGGCGACAGCACAGCGACGCGGCCCGTGGACGGGGTCGACGCGTACCCGGTGGCGAATCTCGACGTCACGGTCACCCACCCGGACAGGGCGGCGGTCACCTACGTCGTGTCCTGTCTCGGGGACACGGCGACGGTGCTCGGGTCGACGTCGGTCCGAGCAGAGTCGGCCTGCCTCGCGCTGAACGATCCTGAGGTCGTCACGCTGCTCACCGAGGGGCCGGCGGTGGATCGGATCTGCACCGAGCAGTACGGGGGCCCCGACGAGGCCGTCATCGGCGGTCTTCTCGACGGTGTCGAGGTGGACGTGACGATCACCCGGACCAACGGGTGCGGGATCGACGACTGGGACCGTGTCCTGGCTGCCGTTCTGCCACCTGCGATAGGCGTCACGAGCTGATCCTGTTCGGCGATCCGTGACCCGACCGGGCCGCCGCTAGGCTCGGGACCCCATGTTCGAAACACTTTCCGAACGCTTCGAGGGGATCTTCTCGGGCCTCAAGGGCAAGGGACGCCTCAAGGACTCCGACGTCGACGAGGTTCTCCGTGAGATCCGAGTCGCCCTTCTCGAGGCCGATGTCAACGTCGGTGTCGTCCGATCCTTCCGTGACCGGGTGCGTGAGCGCTGCGTCGGTGCCGACCTGCACGCGGCGCTGAACCCTGCCCAACAGGTCATCAAGATCGTCCACGAGGAACTGATCGCGACCCTCGGCGGCGAGGCGATCCGTATCGAGTTCGCCAAGAAGCCGCCCACCGTCGTGTTGATGGCCGGCCTGCAGGGCTCGGGGAAGACAACCAACTCCGCGAAGTTGGCGCGGTGGTTCAAACAGCAGGGACGCAACCCGCTGCTGGTCGGTGCGGACCTCCAACGGCCCGCGGCGGTCGAGCAGCTCCGCACCCTGGGTGGCCAGATCGACGTGCCGGTGTTCTCGGAGCCGAGCGATCCCGTCGAGGTCGCGCGCCGGTCTCTGGAGGAGGCGGCCGCCACGGGGCGTGACGTCGTCATCTGCGACACCGCCGGACGTCTCGCCATCGACGCGGAGCTGATGGGCCAGGTCCGTCAGATCTCCGAGGCCATCGAGCCGGACTACACCTTCCTCGTCGTGGACGCGATGACCGGCCAGGACGCGGTCGGCGTCGCGCAGGCCTTCCACGAGACCCTCGAGCTCGACGGCGTGATCCTCACGAAGCTCGACGGCGATGCCCGCGGCGGTGCAGCGTTGTCGGTGAAGGAGGTGGTCGGGCGCCCGATCGCATTCGCCTCCACCGGCGAGCGCGTCGAGGACTTCGACCTGTTCCACCCCGACCGTCTCGCCGGACGCATCCTCGGGATGGGCGACATGCTCACCCTCATCGAGAAGGCGGAGGGCGCCTATGAGGCGGAGGAGGCCGAGAAGGCCGCCGAGAAGATCCTCGACGGCACGTTCACGCTCGACGACTTCCTCGATCAGATGCAGCAACTCAAGAAGATGGGCCCGCTGACGAGCCTGATGGGGATGCTTCCCGGCGTGCCGAAGGAGGTGCGCGACGCGGAGATCGACGACCGCCAGATGGCGCGTGTCGAGGCGATGATCACCTCGATGACCTTCGAGGAGCGCGCCAATCCCGAGATCATCGATGCCTCCCGCCGGTCACGGATCGCAAACGGCAGCGGCATGAACCCCTCCGATGTCAGCCAACTCTTCAAGCAGTTCCGTGAGGTCCAGCGGATGATGAAGCGGATGGGCGGGCTCGGGTCGAAGCGCCTCGCGAAGAAGAAAAAGAAGAAGGGCAAGAAGGGCGGGCGGGTCACGCCGTCGAAGGCACAGAAGGCGAACGCGGCGAAGTCGCTGTCGTTGCCCGGACTCGATGACGGGGCCGGCGGTCTGGACCTGGACGAACTGCGTCGCCTGGGCGGCGGTTGACGTCGCTGCGGCCGGTCTTTCGCCCTCTGGGAAACCGCGGCGGCCCGACATGATTGAAGTCGTCGCACAATCCGGCACAATGGTTCGCTGCGTCCAACGGCTGATCGCCGTGCACGGGCGCCGACGATCTCTCATCTCCGACTTCGAACAAGGATCACGAACGCCGTGGCAGTGAAGCTCCGCCTGATGCGGATGGGCAAGAAGAAGCAACCGACCTACCGGGTGGTGGCAGCCGACGCGCGTTCGCCGCGCGACGGGCGGTTCATCGAGATCGTCGGGTTCTACGATCCGCGCCGTGACCCGTCGGTGGTCAAGATCGACAACGACAAGGCGTTGCGCTGGTTGCGCGACGGTGCGAAGCCCACCGAGCGGGTCGAGAAGTTGTTGAAGATCTCCGGTGCCTGGGAGGAGTTCAGTGGCGAACCGCCCCCGCCGGCCGTGACCCGCATCGCTGACGCCGCTTCGGATGCCGCGGAGGCTGTCGCCGACAAGGTCACCGATGCCGCGGAGGTCGTGGCCGACAAGGTCGCCGACGTCGCCGACGCCGTGGCTGACAAGGCCGAGGACGTGGCCGAGGCTGTTGCGGATGTCGCTGCGACGGCTGCGGACAGCGTCGCTGACGCCGCAGAAGAGGTCGCTGATTCCACGGACGACGCCGCTGAGGCAACCGACACCAGCGACGAGGGTGCCGATACCCCCGCCGACGACACAGACGATTCGAAGGAGACCGCGTGAGCAACGACATCGGTGCAGCAGAGGCCGTACTCGATCTGATCGTGCGCTCCATCGTCGACGATCCCGACGCCGTCGACATCGAGGCCAGCGAGAACGAGAACGCGCTCCGTCTGGATGTGCGCGTCGGTGACGGCGACATGGGGCGCGTCATCGGCAAGCGTGGCCGCATGGCCAACGCCATCCGCACCGTCGTGGCCGCTGCCGCTGCCACCGACGGCGAAGAAGAGGTCGAGGTCGAGTTCATCGACCAGTGAGGCCGTGTCGCCCGTGAACACCCCGGGTGACGACAACGTGATGCTCGAGGTCGGGACCGTGACCCGGGCTCACGGACTGCGCGGTGAGGTCGTGGTGCAACTCGTCACGGATCGCCTCGAACGCGTTCAGCCCGGATCGGTCCTCACGGTGGCGGGCCGCGAACTCGAAGTCGTCGGCTCGCGTCGCGACAAGAACCGGTGGCTCGTGCGGTTCGCAGGTGTCTCCGACCGGGATGCCGCCGAGGGTCTGCGGGGGCCGGTGACCGCGCCCGCCCTGGACGACCCCGATGTCCTCTGGGCCCACGACCTGATCGGGCTTCGCATCCTCGAGGGCGGAGTCGACCGCGGTGAGGTCGTCGCACTCCAGGAGAACCCGGCGAGTGATCTGATCGTGTCCGACTCGGGTGTTCTCGTGCCCCTGCGATTCGTGACCGAGGTATCGGACGGTGCGGTGAGTGTGGAGGTCCCGCCCGGGCTCTTCGAGCTGGGTGACGATGATGACACCGGCGAACCCGCCGGGGACGATGGCGGGTCCTGAGACCGTGCGCATCGACGTGCTCACCATCTTTCCCCGCCTGGTCGACGACTTCGCATCCGAGAGTCTGATCGGCAAGGCACGGGCCGCGGGGTTGCTCGACGTCCGTGTCCACGACCTGCGTGCGGCCACCCATGATGTGCACCGCTCCGTGGACGACACGCCCTTCGGCGGGGGGCCGGGCATGGTGCTGACCGCGCCACCCATATTCGAAACGGTCGAGGCCGTCGAACCGCCCCGGCCTCTGATCCTGCTGTCACCGTCGGGTCGGCGTTTCGATCAGGCCGAGGCGCGTCGCCTCGCGTCCCTCGGTGGGTTCACGATGCTGTGTGGCCGCTACGAGGGCGTCGACGAGCGGGTCCGCACGGCTCTCGTCGACGAGGAGTTGTCCGTCGGGGATTTCGTGGTGTCGGGGGGCGAGGTGGCGGCGCTCGTCGTCCTGGAGGCCGTCGGTCGGCTCGTACCGGGGGTCATGGGCAACGTCGGGTCGGCGACCGAGGAGTCTTTCAGCGACGACCTGCTCGAGTATCCGCAGTACACGCGGCCCGCCGAGTACCGCGACATGGTGGTCCCGGAGGTCCTGCGCTCGGGTGACCATGGACGGATCGCACGCTGGCGCAGGGCCCAGGCTCTGCGCCAGACGATGCGACGCCGACCGGACCTGATCGAACGGCGCGGAGGCCTGACCGACGCCGAACAGACGCTGCTCGACACCGAACTCGACGGGTGAGCGCCGTCGCCCACCGTCGAGTCGAGACGGAAGTGGGCGTCACTGATTGGTGTCCGCACCGCAGGCCCGTATCATTGTCGGGCCGTACGGTCCCGTCCGGACCGACCGCTCCGAGGAGCTCTGCGATGAACCCCACCGACCTGGTCGACAAGGCCAACCTGCGCGACGACATCCCCGAGTTCGCGCCCGGCGACACCGTGCGCGTCCACGTACGTGTGGTCGAGGGAAACCGCGAGCGCGTCCAGGTGTTCGAGGGTGCTGTCATCGCCCGCCAGGGCTCCGGCGTGCGTGAGACCTTCACAGTCCGCAAGGTGAGCTTCGGTGTCGGCGTCGAGCGCACCTTCCCGGTCCACTCGCCCATCATCGCCATGATCGAACGGGTGGTCCGCGGCGATGTCCGCCGGGCGAAGCTCTACTACCAGCGTGACCGCATCGGTAAGCGCGCGAAGATCAAGGAGAAGCGGGACCGCTGATCCCCCGACGGTCGCCCCGCCGGTGGACCGTCACACCCTCGATCTAGCGTCGTGGCGTGTCCCACTCCCGATCACAGCGAAGGCCTCTCCGGTGACCGCTGGTCGCCGCCGAACCGGCTGTCACGGTGAGGACCGGGCCGCAGCGTGGTACAGCGAGAACGGTTTCACCGTCGTCGCCCGCAACTGGCGCTGCGATGTGGGCGAGATCGACGTCATCGTGCGGCGCGGCCCGCTCCTGGTCGTGGCAGAGGTCAAGACCCGCACCTCGGACCGCTTCGGCCATCCGGCTGAGGCCGTCGATCACCGCAAGCAGCGGCGGCTGCGGCGTCTGGCGGCCCGCTGGCTCGCCGAGTCCGGCGAATGGTTCGAGGAACTCCGCTTCGACGTCGTGGCGGTCACTCCGCGCACGGTCGAGGTGATACCGGCGGCTTTCTG
Source organism: Acidimicrobiales bacterium (assembly GCA_040219085.1). Taxonomy (NCBI): domain Bacteria; kingdom Bacillati; phylum Actinomycetota; class Acidimicrobiia; order Acidimicrobiales; species Acidimicrobiales bacterium. The sequence goes on along the minus strand of JAVJTC010000003.1, from coordinate 108,237 downwards.
ATCCTGCGCCGGCTCGTCGTTACGACAGCGGCCGCCGCCGGGTCCTGCGCTGCCAGCAGCCGTGGTGCCAGTGTCGACGCAGATCGGGAGCCTCGGGAGGGACGGCCACGACGTGCCCGGTCCCGGGACCGATGTCGCGGTTGCACCCCGGACAGAGGTACGTCTTCGTCGCCTCGTACGGCTGGACGCGGCGCGGCTCGGCATCGGCCCAGAGGGCGTCGACGGGATCCATCTCAGCCGAAGAGTGCCCAGGCGACGAGGGCGACCGCCACGAGGATCCCGGCCACGACGAAGACGACGTCGAATCGGGTGCGTTGGTGGCGGCGCGTCGGATCGAATCCCACGGTGGCCAGTATCGCCGGTCCGCCGTGGGTATCGTCGGGTACGTGCGAGACCCCCTTGTGAAGAGCCGCAGTTCGCGCGCCACCAGACGTTGGCGGCCGGTTGCGATCATGGCCCCCGTCGTGTTCACGGTCGCTGCGCTGACTGCCGCATGCGGTGCTTCCGAGCCCCCCGAGATCCCGCTCACCAACGACGGACAGGCCGACCCCGTCCTCGTCGAGGGCGCCGAGGTCTACAGCGCCCGGTGCGCCGCGTGCCACGGCGACGACGGCGGTGGTGGGCGCGGTTCCAAACTCGCCGACGGTCGCATGGTCGAGGTCTATCCCGACGTGGCCGACCAGCTCGAGGTCGTCAACGCCGGCCGCCGTGCCATGCCGCGCTTCGACGACAAGTTGACCCCCGCCGAGATCGAGGCCGTCGTCAGATACACCCGCGAGGTCCTCTGACCGGCGTATTCGGGCGCCGGTGCAGGGTTCCGGGGCTTCTCTGGCGAGGGTGTCCGTGCCGGGCCCTTTCGCCTGTCACTGTGCAGGGCTAGGTTCCTTCTCACCGGATGGGGTCGCCCATCTGGTTTCGAGCTTCCCCCACGTTCCACCTTCTGGTTCGAGGAGAAGCTCCCGTGCTCGCCACCGTTCCCGCCGCCACCCTCCATGGCGTCACCGGCCGTCCCGTCGTCGTCGAGGTCCATGTCGCATCGGGCCTTCCGTCGTTCCACATCGTCGGCCTGCCGGATGCCTCCTGTCGCGAGGCCCGTGACCGGGTACGCGCGGCGATTGCCTCGTGCGAGTTGCCCTGGCCCCAACGTCGGATCACGGTGAACCTGGCGCCGTCCACGTTGCGCAAGGAAGGTGCGGGACTGGACCTCGCCATCGCGGTGGGGATCCTGGCGGCGACGGGTGAGATCCCGGCCGAAGCCGTCGCCGATGCTGCGTTCGTGGCTGAACTCGGTCTCGACGGAGCGCTCCGACGCGTCCGGGGAACGCTGAGTCTCGTCGACGCGGTGGACCGTCCCCGGGTCGTTGTCGCCCCGGACGCCGTTGCCGAGGCGGCCCTGGTGGGCCGCCACGAGGTGTTGACCGTGCGGGACCTCGGCGGGGTGGTGCGTTGCCTGCGGGGCGACGCTCCGTGGGCCGACCCCCCGGAGCCGGCTCCGGTCCCGTCGCCGGAGGACCTACCGGACCTCGCTGACGTCCGCGGGCAGGAACTGGCGCGGCGGGCGCTGGAGATCGCCGCCGCCGGCGGACATCACATCTTGATGGTCGGTCCCCCCGGGGCCGGCAAGACCATGCTGGCGCGGCGACTGCCCGGGCTGTTGCCGCCGCTCGACCGGGAGGTCGCCCTCGCCGCCACGAGGGTCCACTCGGCATCCGGGCTTACGCTGCCGGCCGGTGGACTCGTGACGATGCCGCCGCTACGGGCACCGCACCACTCGGCGTCGATGGTGGCGCTGGTCGGTGGCGGAGCCGGCGCGATGCGCCCCGGAGAGGTCTCCGCAGCACATGGGGGCGTTCTGTTCCTCGACGAGTTGGGCGAGTTCTCGCCGGTGGTCCTCGACGCACTACGGCAACCTCTGTCGGAGGGCGTCATCCGGGTGAGCCGTGCCAATGGCCGCGCGACCTACCCCGCCCGTTTCCTGCTGGTGGCCGCTATGAACCCGTGCCCCTGCGGTGAAGGCTCGGCCCCGGGGGCGTGTCGCTGCTCGGAGGTCGCCCGGTCGCGCTACGTCCGGCGCCTCTCAGGCCCGCTTCTCGACCGCTTCGACCTGCGAGTGGCCGTGGGGCGCCCGTCGCCGGAGGACCTGCTGCGAGGCGGCCCGGGCGAGTCCTCGTCCACTGTGCGTCAGCGGGTCCGCGCTGCACGCGAGCGCGCCGCGCAACGTGGAGTCAGCGTCAACTCGCTTCTCGACGGTGACCAACTCCTGCGGTGTGCGCCCTTCGACCGGGCGGCGACGACGGTGGTCGAGCGCCGACTCGCGGCCGGGGGCCTCAGTGCACGGGGACTCGTGCGCATCCGCCGTCTGGCGCTGACCCTCGCGGACCTGGCTGGTGTGGAACCGCCGTTGTCGGAACAACAGGTCATCATGGCCCTGACACTGAGATCGGACCCCTTCGGCGTCGCATCGGCGGGGGCTGCGTGAGGTGGGCGCCGACATGGGTGCCTGTCCCGACGACGACGAGGTCGCCGCGGCCCTCCTCGCAGGCCTGCCCGGGATCGGCCCGGCCCGACTGGCGCGCCTCCTGGAGGGTCCGCCTCCGGGTGCGGTGCTGGCCTCGTTGGTGGAGCGGCGGCCCATCGTCGGGCACGAGCCCGGGTTGGTACAACGGTGGCGCGACGCTCTCGACCGCGTCGACCCGGGGGACATTCGGGAGGCGCTCGAGGCCGGCCCCTATCGGGTCGCCTGGCGCGGCGCGCAGCGCTATCCACGACGCCTCCACGGCGACCCCGAGCCTCCCGGTGTGCTGTTCTTCGCGGGACGGGAACTCGGCGAGGGTCCCCGTGTCGCAATCGTGGGGACGCGGCGGTGCACACGCTACGGGTTGGACGTGGCCCGCGAGCTCGGACGGTCGCTGAGCGTCGCCGGGGTTTCGGTCGTCTCCGGCCTGGCTCGCGGCATCGACGCGGCTGCTCACGCGGGGAGCCTCGACGTCGGGGGAACGGCGCCCGTCGCCGTGGTCGGTAGCGGGGTGGACACGGTCTACCCGACCTCGAATCGCGAACTCTGGGCGCGCGTCGCGAGCGCCGGGACCATCGTGAGCGAATCGCCGCTCGGTGCGACGCCGAAACGGTGGCGGTTCCCGGCTCGCAACAGGCTGATAGCGGGTCTCGCAGATGCGGTCGTGGTCGTGGAGTCCCGCGAGCGGGGAGGGTCGATGTCGACGGTCGAGGCGGCGTTGCGTCGAGGCGTCGACGTCTTCGCCGTCCCCGGTCCCGTGCGTTCCGCGGCATCGGCGGGAACGAACCGGTTGATCGCGGACGGGGCTGCTCCCTTGTGTGACGTGGGTGACGTCCTCCTCGCGATCGGCCTCGACCCGGTGCGTCACGCGTCGCTGGCGGCATCGTCACGTGCGCCGGCGGGCGACGAGAAGGCAGTGCTCGACGCCGTCGGTTGGGCGCCTGTCACCGTCGACATGGTCGCCCGGGCGGCGCAGATCGACCTCGAAGATGCCGCGGTGATCGTGGAGCGGCTGGTGGTCACCGGGCGCCTCACCCGCACGGGCCAGTGGATCGAACAGGTGGCGGGCCCATGAGTCGAACGCCTCTGCGATACCGGCCAGGCCGGGGTGGCACCGGTACCGTGTATCTCCGTGGCTTGGTCGGTCGAGGATTTCGCAGCGTCGTTGACGTCGGTGGCTCCGTCGACCGCGGCCGTGTACAGCCGCGACGCACGGGATTTCTCACAGTGGGCCGACGAGTTCGTCGCCGGTGGGCCCGACGCGGTGGACCGAGCCGTGATTCGTCGGTACCTGGCGCACCTGGCGGCCCGGGACTACGCCCGAGCCACCGTCGCCCGGAAGGTCTCCGTGCTGCGTCGCTACTTCGACTGGCGACGACGGACGGGGCGCAGCGGGGTGGATCCGACGGTGGGGGTGTCCGCTCCCACGGGACACCGACGGTTGCCCGAGGTTCTCGACGGGCCTTCGCTGGGCGCGCTGTTGGACGCCAGCCGGCCGGGTCTGGCCGACGAACCGGAGCACCGTCGTCGCCGCGACGACGCCGTGGTGGAACTCCTGTACGGGTCCGGTCTGCGCGTCAGCGAACTGTGCGGAATCCGCCGGGGCGACGTGGACCTGACCCGGAGTCGGGTGATCGTGACGGGGAAGGGCGCGAAACAGCGCTACGTACCGCTCTCAGATCCCGCCTCGGCGGCGGTCGGCGAGCACCTGGAGACCACGACGGGTGGGCTTGGCGACCCGCTGTTCCACAACGAGCGCTCGAAGCCGCTCACCCCCCGCGACGTGCGGCGGATACTCGACCGGCGGGCCGTGCGCCCGACTCACCCCCACGCGCTGCGGCACACCTTCGCCACGCACCTTCTCGATGGTGGGGCAGACCTGCGGTCGGTCCAGGAGTTGCTCGGGCACTCGAGCCTCACGAGCACCCAGATCTACACACATGTCAGCCGGGAGCGTCTGCGGACCGTCCTGGAGAACGCCCACCCGAGGGCCTGACCGCCCATGATCGAACCATCGCTCGAGTCGATCTGGAAGGACTTCCTGGACGGGGACTCGCCCACGGCGCGGGACCGGCTGATCGTGAACTACGCGCCGCTCGTCAAGTACGTGGCCGGGCGGGTCGGCGCAGGTCTTCCCAACAACGTCGAGCACGCGGATCTCGTGAGCTACGGGATGTTCGGCCTGATCGACGCGATCTCCCGTTTCGATCCGGGTCGGGGATACAAGTTCGAGACCTTCGCCATCCCCCGGATCAAGGGGGCCATCCTCGACGAGTTGAGGGCGATGGACTGGGTGCCCCGGTCGGTCCGGGCCCGGGCCCGGTCGGTGGAGAAGGCGATCGCGGAGTTCGAGTCCGAGCACGGCCGTTCACCCGAGGACGAGGAGGTCGCGGCGGCCATGGCGATCAGCGTCGAGGAGTTCCACCGGCTCCTGTCCGACGTGTCGCTCGCCGGGATCAACGCGCTCGACGAGACGCTGGGTGGCGAGCGTGGGGACTCGGTGACCCTCGGCGACACGGTCGCGGATTCCGGTCCCGGCCCGGTCGGCCAGTTCGAGGTCCAGGAGATGCGCCACATCCTGGCGGAGTCCATCAACAGGCTGAGCGAACGCGAGAAGATCGTCCTGACGCTCTACTACTACGAGGGCATGACCCTCGCGGAGATCGGCGAGGTGCTCGGCGTGACCGAGAGCCGGGTGTGTCAGATCCACACGAAGGCCGTCCTGCACATGAGGTCGCGTCTGAGCGCCGCGGACCGCGGCTGACGCCAGGGCCCTCGGTGGGGGTCACCGCAGCGCTTCTCGCGGTGCTCGTCGCGGTACTGGCGGTCGTGCTCGCCGCTCCGGCTTCGGCCGGACACGCCCGGGGAGCGATGGCTTCACCGGACGAAACCGTGGATCGCGTCGTGTACCAACCACCGGTGGATGCGGCGGTGGTCGACCCCTTCCGTGCCCCTCTGCACTTCGCAGGGCCGGGGAACCGTGGCCTGGAGTACAGCCCCGCCCCGGGGACGGGGGTGGGGGCCGTTGCGGACGGCCGCGTCGTGTTCGCAGGGCCCGTGGGTGGCGATCTCCATGTGACGGTTCTCCATGCGGACGGCGTACGGACGTCGTACTCGTTCGTCGCGCGGATCCTCGTCTCCACGGGTGACGTCGTGTCGCGCGGGGAGGCCATCGCCGTGTCGGGGTCCGTGCTGCACCTGGGCGCACGCGTCGGCGACGACTACATCGACCCGGCGTCGTTGTTCGAGCGGACCCGGGCCCGCCTGGTGGGAGTCGGTTCCGCTCCGGCGCGGCCCGGGCCGGAACCGGGGGGCTCCGTCGTCCGAACCGCGGGACCCGCGGCATGGCCGGACGCGGCCGTCACCGCCGTGGTGCAGGTCCGCGAGCTGTTCAGGCGGTGGGGGGACCTCCTCCCGACGTGGTCCCGGTAGTATCGGGGGCCGTGCCCGGGACGTCCGGGCGCACCACGACAGATCCTCTCCGGTCCCACCCACGGTCGCCTCACGGCGCGGGACGCGGAGTCCGCCCAACCGATGGGGAGAAGAAACCATGGCTCCGGTCGTCACTATGCGCCAGCTGCTCGAGGCAGGCGTCCACTTCGGTCATCAGACCCGACGGTGGAACCCGAAGATGCGCCGCTACATCCACGGCGAGCGCGCCGGGATCTACATCATCGATCTCAAGCAGACCCTCGGACACATCGAGAACGCGTACACGTTCGTGCGCGACATGACCGCCGAAGGCGGCACGCTGCTGTTCGTCGGCACCAAGAAGCAGGCCCAGGACCCGGTTCAGTCCTTCGCCGAGCGCTGTGGGATGCCCCACGTGAGCCATCGCTGGCTCGGCGGCATGCTCACGAACTTCCAGACCATCTCGCGCCGGGTCGGCAAGATGGCTGAGTACCAGCGCATGCGTGATTCGGGTGAGCTCGCCGCGATGCCCAAGAAGGAAGCTCTGTTGATCAGCCGCGAGCTCGAGAAGCTCGAGCGGAACCTCGGCGGCATCCGCAACATGACCGGGCTGCCCCAGGCCATCTTCGTGCTCGACACCAAGAAGGAGCACATCGCCGTCACCGAGGCGAACAAGCTCGGCATCCCCATCATCGCCGTGGTGGACACCAACTGTGACCCCGACGTCGTCAAGTTCGTGATCGCCGGCAACGACGACGCCATCCGGTCGGGCCAGCTGATGTGTCGCATCATGAGCGATGCGGTCATCGAGGGCCGCTACGTGAAGTCCCGTCGCGAGGACGCGGTCGAGCGCAGCGAGGCCGAGGAGGCCGAGGTCGCCCGTCAGCAGGCCGAGGCGCGTGCCGCGGCTGCCGCCCAGGCCGCCGAGCGCGAGGCACGTCTGGCTGCGCAGGCCACGGCTGAGGCCGCCCCCGAGGCGCCCACTGCCGCACCGCAGGCCGAGGCGCCCACTGCCGCACCACAGGCCGAGGCCGCCCCCGAGGCGCCCACTGCCGCACCACAGGCCGAGGCGACCCCCGAGGCGAGTGACGCCGCGGGCGAAGCTTCTTCCTGACCCGGTCGACGACGACCAATCGACGAATGAAGACGACGATGCACAAGGAGTCGGCGACAGATGGCTGACATCAGCGCCAAGGACGTGAAGGCTCTCCGTGACGCCACGGGTGCCGGGATGATGGACGCCAAGAAGGCGCTCACCGAGGCCGGCGGCGACATGGATGCCGCGAAGGACATCTTGAAGACCAAGGGTCTGGCCAAGGCCGCGACCCGTGCCGACAGGGAGAACGCCGAAGGAGCGATCGCCGTCCTCTCCGACGGGTCGACCGCGGCGCTCGTGCAGCTGCGGTGCGAGACCGACTTCTCCGCCAAGGCGGAGGACTTCGTGGCACTGGTCGACCGGATCGCCGACGCCGTGCTGGCCGAGGGCGAGGACGCCGCGGCTGGTTTCGCCGACGACATCGATGAGCTGAAGCTGTCGAAGAAAGAGAACATCGAGCTGGGTCGGGTCGTGCGCGTCGTGGCCGCCGACGGTGCGCTCCTCGACACGTATCTGCACCTGCAGGACGGCCGCGGGGTGAACGGCGTCATCGTCGAGGGAACGGGCGTCGACGCGGACACCCTGCACCAGGTGGCTCTGCACGTGGCGTTCGCCAAGCCGCAGTTCCTCAGCAGCGACGAGGTGCCGGCCGAGGAGGTCGAGCGCGAGCGTGCGTCGGCTCTCGAGATCACCAAGGCCGAGGGCAAGCCCGAGCAGGCCTGGGACAAGATCGTCGACGGTCGCCTCAAGGGCTGGCTGAAGGAGCGGGTTCTGCTCGAGCAGGGTCTGCACGGCGACAAGATCACCGTCGCTGAGACCATCGGGTCGGGAACCATCGCCCGCTTCGTGCTGGCCTACGTCGGAGACTGACGCACGACTCCGGGGGATGCCCCGCTACCACGGCCGGCGAGGTGTAGCGTCGTCTCGACCATGAATCACTCCACAACCGGACCGCACGCGCCCGGAAAGACCAAACCGCGCTGGGGACGAATCGTCCTCAAGCTCTCGGGCGAGGCCTTCGCCGGAGACCAGGCCTACGGCATCGACGGGGCGATCGTCGCCGCACTCGCCCGTGAGATCCTCGACGTCCGTGAGGAGTTCGAGGTCGACATCGCCGTCGTCGTGGGTGGCGGGAACATCTGGCGGGGGATGTCGGGAGCGGGCGCCGGTATGGACCGCGCCCAGGCGGACTACATGGGAATGCTCGCCACCGTCATCAACGGGCTGGCCCTGCAGGACTGCCTCGAGCAGATCGGCCAGGACACCAGGGTCCAGACGGCGATCCACATGGCTCAGATCGCCGAGCCCTACATCCGCCGCCGGGCCATCCGCCACCTGGAGAAGGGTCGGGTCGTGATCTTCGCCGGAGGCACCGGAAACCCGTTCTTCACCACCGACACGACCGCTGCGCTGCGCGCGGTCGAGATCGAGGCGGACGCGCTGCTCAAGGGCACCCACGGGGGCACCGACGGCATCTACACCGACGACCCGAAGACCAACCCGGATGCCACGCTGCTGACCGAGTTGAGCTACATCGACGTCCTCAACCGGGGCCTTCGGGCGATGGACTCGACCGCCATCACCCTGTGCATGGACAACGACCTGCCCATCGTGATGTTCGACCTCATGTGCAGCGGCAACGTGCGGTCCATCCTCGCGGGCGACACCATCGGTACCCTGGTCCGCTGAAGGGACGGCGATGAGCGACGAGTTGATCCAGGTCATCCTCGACGAGGCCACCGAGCAGATGGCCAAGGCCGTCGAGCATGCGAAGCAGGAATTCGCGGGCATCCGGACCGGGCGCGCCACCTCGGCCCTGGTCGAGAAGCTGCCTGTCGAGTACTACGGCAGCGAGGTGCCGATGCAGCAGCTCGCCAGCTTCAGCGTGCCCGACGCCCGCCAGCTGGTGATCTCCCCGTTCGACAAGGGGGCGATCGAGGCGATCGAGCGGGCGATCCGCATCGCCGACCTGGGTCTGAGCCCCTCCAACGACGGCGTCGTGATGCGCCTGGTTTTCCCGCCACTCACGACCGAACGTCGCCGTGAATTCGTCCGTCTCGTCAAGTCGATGGCCGAGGACGGCAAGGTGAGTATCCGCAACGCCCGACGTTCGGGCCGACAGGACCTCGAGGAGTTGGACAAGGCCGGCGACGCGTCCTCCGACGACGTCCAGCGTGCGAGCAAGCGCCTGGACGACGTCACCCACTCCTACGAGGCACAGATCGACGAGTCGCTCGCGCACAAAGAGCGCGAGCTGCTCGAGGACTGAGGACACGTGGACCAGGACCGATTCGGACCCGATGACGAACCCGACGACGATGGGCTCCGGCTCATCGGCGGGGACGACGATCTGCCGCACTGGGGAGATCCCAGCGGGGCGTCGCCGACAGTCGGCGACGACAGTGACTCGTGGAACGCTCTGGGGAGCGCGCCGCGCTGGCGCGGCGCGGCGGGCGACTACGACGACGCCGATGACATCCGTCACCTCGCCGAGGTCCACGAGATGCCCACGGCCGGCTACGGCGACGACCTCGAGTTCGACCCGCCGATGTTGCCGCCCGACACCGACCACGACCCCGACGAGTTCGGCGCTGTCCCCGTGGTGCGACCCGGTGCGGGGCCACAGCCGACCGCGAGTGGCGCGCCGAGAGGTCGACGTGGTCCCGGCGGTGGCGCGCCCGGTGGCGGTGCCGGTGCCGGTGGCAGCGACCGCAACATCCCGATGGCGATCGCCACCGGTGTGGGTCTCGCGGTCGTCGCAGGGATCGTCCTGCTGATCGGCGAGGGACTCGCCGTCGCGTTCATCACGGTCCTGCTGGTCATGGCCGCCGCGGAGTTCTTCAACGCCGTGCGGAGGGTCAGCTACCACCCGGCCACACTCGTCGGGTTGGCGACCGTCGCGTCGCTGCCCGCAGCGGTGTACTGGCGCGGACCGGCCGCCTATCCGGTCGTGTTGTTCCTCGCGATGGTCGCCGCGGTGCTCTGGTACCTCATCGGCGTGAGCGACGAACGCCCTGTTCCCAATCTCGCCGTGACGTTCTTCGGCATCTTCTACATCGGCGTTCTCGGGTCGACCGCAGCGCTGTTGCTCAGCTACCCGAAGGGCTCAGGGATGCTGCTGGCGCCGATCATCGCCACGGCCGGCTACGACATCGGCGGATGGCTCGTCGGTCGCAGCGCCGGGCGTTCCCCGCTGTCGGCGGCGAGCCCGAACAAGACCGTCGAAGGGCTCGTGGGCGGCGCGATCACGGCCATCGCGCTGACCGTCGCGGTCGTGGGTCTGGGTGAGATCGATCCGTGGGGCGCCAACAACGGTTCGATGTCCGACGCCATCCTCCTCGGCATCGTGGTGGCCATCGTCGCCCCGATCGGGGATCTGGCCGAGTCGATGATCAAGCGGGACCTCGGCATCAAGGACATGGGCACGATCCTGCCGGGTCACGGCGGTCTGCTGGACCGCTTCGACTCCCTTCTGTTCGTGCTGCCGGCGGCCTTCTGCGCCGCACTCGTGCTCGACGTCGGTTTCTAGGCGCCGGGACCGCACACACCGGCCGGGCGCGAAGGCCGGTACGCCCTCGTGGCGCCTACGCTGATGGTTCCCCCGTACCTGCGAGAAACGACCCCTGCATGACCACGGTCGCGATCTGCGGATCCACCGGATCGATCGGCACCCAGACCCTCGATGTCATCGCCGCGTCCGACGGGGATCTCGAGGTCGTCGCCATCGGAGCGGCGCGGTCGGTCGATGTCCTCATCGAGCAGGCCGAGGCGCTGCGACCGAGAGTGGTGGCGATCGCCGACGAGAGTCGGGCAGCCGAACTCGAGGCGCGTGTCCCGGCCGGAACCGAGGTGTGGGCGGGGCCCGACGCGCTCGCCGCTGCGGCCCGGACCGCCGAGACGGTCGTGAACGGCGTGGTCGGTTTCGCCGGTCTTCCCGTCACTCTCGCGACCCTCGAGAACGGGGCCCGTCTCGCGCTCGCCAACAAGGAGTCGCTGATCGCGGCCGGTCCGGTCGTGCAGAGGGCACGCGAGACACCGGGTGCCGAACTCGTACCGGTCGATTCGGAGCACTGCGCGGTGCACCAGTGCCTGCGTGCCAATGAGACGCTCGACGACGGGGACCGCCTCGCGCAGCTCACCGAGATCGTGCTCACCGCCAGTGGGGGACCCTTCCGCGGTCGAACCCGCGCGGAACTCGCCGAGGTCACCATCGACGACGCGCTCGCGCATCCGACCTGGTCGATGGGGCCGAAGATCACTGTGGATTCGTCGACGCTGATGAACAAGGGGCTCGAGGTGATCGAGGCGAACGAACTGTTCGGTGTGGGTTATGACCGCATCGACGTCGTCGTCCACCCCCAGTCCGTCGTCCATTCCATGGTGACCTACCGCGACGGTGCCACGATCGCCCAACTGTCGATGCCCGACATGCGACTGTGCATCGCCTATGCGCTCGCCTACCCGGACCGCCTCGACGCTGCGTTCGGAACGATCGACTGGCGCGAGCTCTCCCGGCTGGACTTCGAGCCGCCCGACCTCGAGGCGTTCCCCTGCCTGCGCCTCGCCTACGAGGCCGGCCGTCTCGGTGAGACGGCCCCTGCGGCGCTGAGCGCGGCGAACGAGGTCGCCGTGGACGCGTTCCTCTCCGGACGGATCTCCTGGCTGGCCATCTCCGAGGTGATCGACGCCACACTCGAGCGGCACCCGGGAATGCCGGCCACCGATCTCGACGTTGTCCTGCACAGCGACGCCGAGGCGCGGCGGACCGCTGCCGACATCATCGAAGCGAGAGCCGCCGCATGACGACCTCCGATTCAGAACTCCAGCCGCCGGCCGAGCCGTCGGTGGCGCGGCGCCAGAAGCGGGTCGTCGAGTCGCGCCCGGAGCCCTCGGACCCCGACGAGGGCCGCCCCGGTGGGTTCATCGGGCTGTTCGCGCTGGTCGGCCTGCTCGTCCTTCTGGGTGTGTGGGGCGGCGTGCCGTTGCTGATCGTCGTGCTCGGCATCGTCGTGATGATCTTCCTGCACGAACTCGGGCACTATCTGACGGCCAAGTCCGCGGGGATGAAGGTCACCGAGTTCTTCCTGGGGTTCGGGCCGCGGTTGTGGTCGTTCCGCCGGGGCGAGACCGAGTACGGCATCAAGGCCATCCCGGCGGGTGCGTACGTGAAGATCATCGGGATGAACAACCTCGAGGAGGTCGATCCCGCCGACGAGGATCGCACCTACCGCCAGAAGCCCTACTGGCGCCGCCTCTCGGTCGCGGTGGCCGGTTCGGCGATGCACTTCCTGCTCGCCCTCGGCCTTCTGTGGGGGTTGTTCACGTTCGTCGGTTTCTACGAACTCGACGAGGAACCGGACTGGCAGGTCGCGTCGCTGACGGAGAACTCCTCGGCTGAGGACTTCGGGATCCTGCCCGGTGACGTCATCACCGAGATCGACGGAGTCCGGATCGACTCCTGGAACGACGTCGGAACCGTCATCCCCGACCTCGGCGGCGAGACCGTCACGATGACGGTGGTCCGTGACGGGGAGGTGCTGCGTCTCGACGGCACGATCGGCCGCCAGGGCGAGCGCACCGACCCCGATCGTCCACCGCCGCGGGTCGTCGACCCGGACGCCGGCTTCCTCGGCGTCGGCCGCGAACTCCTGCCCGCTCCCACCGTGGACCCGCTGACGGGTCTCGGGAAGTCCTTCGAGACCTTCGGTGACCTGACGGTCGAGTCGACCAAGGCGCTCGGTCGCTTCTTCTCGCCGGACGGACTCGGCTCGTTCTTCCGCAACGTCTTCGGTGTCGACGACGAGCCCACGCTGGTCTCGGGCGACGATCAGCCCGCCCTGTCGGGCGGTTCCAACTCCGGCGGCACGAGTGTCGACAGCGGTGACGACCGGGTGCTGTCCATCCTCGGCGCGGCGCGCCTCGGCGGGGACCTCGCCGACGAGGGGATCGAGGCGCTGCTGGCGTTCTTCGTCCTGTTGAACGTGTTCATCGGCCTGTTCAACCTGATCCCCGTGCTGCCGCTCGACGGCGGCCACGTCGTGATAGCGACCTACGAACGGATCCGGTCCCGCAACGGGGTGCGCTACCACGCGGACGTCGCGAAGATGCTGCCGATCGCGTACGCGGTCGTGTTCGTGTTGATCACCGTCGGGCTCGGCGCGATCTACCTCGACATCGTCGACCCGGTGAGCCTCTCGGGCTGATCTCTGTGCCCGGTCGGTTCCGCGGCCGCGAGGCGTCGGCGGGGTGGCTCCGCAGCGTGGGGGTGCCATGCTGGAGCCATGGACGTCGCAGCGACATTCGAACGCCGGAAGACCCGCCAGATCATGGTGGGCGACGTGCCCGTCGGCGGGGGTGCACCGGTCACGGTCCAGTCGATGACCACGACAAAGACGGCCGATGTCGAGGGAACCCTCGCTCAGATCTACGCCCTGGCCGCGGCCGGGGCCGACATCGTGCGCTGCACCTGCAACGAGATCGAGGCCGCCGAGGGGCTCGCGCGCATCGTGCCCCGTTCGCCGGTGCCGATCGTCGCCGACATCCACCACCAGTACAAGATGGCGCTCGCCGCGCTCGAGGCGGGTGTGGCGTGCCTGCGGCTCAACCCGGGCAACATCCGTCGACCCGAACACATCAAGACCGTCGCCAACGAGGCCCGTGACCGCGGTGTGCCCATCCGCATCGGTGTGAACGGCGGCTCGCTGCACCCCGATCTGTACGCGAAGTACGGCGACCGGGTCACGCCCGAGGCGATGGTCGAGTCCGCCATGACGGAGCTGGCCTACTTCGAGGAGGTCGATTTCGACCAGGTGAAGATCTCGGTGAAGGCGTCGAGCGTCCCGCTGATGATCGAGGCGTACCGTCAGCTGTCCGAGGCGACGGACCACCCGCTGCATCTCGGCGTGACCGAGGCCGGACCTCCGCCGGCGGGACTCATCAAGTCCACGGCGGGGATCGCGACTCTGCTGGCTGAGGGGATCGGCGACACGATCCGGTTCTCACTCACCGCGGATCCCGTGCAGGAGGCCCGGGCGGGTCGCACGCTGCTCGAGTCCTACGGGCTGCGTGAACGCAAGAACGTGGACCTCATCGCCTGTCCGAGCTGTGGCCGCGCCGAGATCGACGTCTACGCGGTGGCCGAGCAGGCCCAGGCGGCCTTCGGTGACCGTGAGATCCCGTTGCAGGTGGCGGTGATGGGCTGCGTCGTGAACGGCCCGGGTGAGGCCCGCGACGCCGACCTGGGTATCGCGGCGGGCAACAAGCGCGGCCATTTGTTCGTCAAGGGCCGCAACGTCGCGGTGGTTCCCGAGGACGAGATGGTCGACCAGCTCGTCGAGTGGGCCGTGTTCATCCACGAGAACGGCTTCGAGGCCGCCCTGGAGCGGGTGGACACGACGGTTGCCGCCCGTGAAGCCGAGCGGGACCGCGCCGCGCTCATCGACTCCCAGGGCGACGACGTGAACGAGTCCGAGGCACGGGTGGACCTCATCCGCAAGGGAACCTGATCCCGCTCGCGTCCGGGCGGGCGGCTGATCGCTAGCCTGCGGGGCCATGGCCAAATCCGTACTCGCATCGCCCACCGAGGACTTCCCCCGGTGGTACCAGGACGTCATCGCCAAGGCGGAGCTCGCCGACAACGGCCCTGTGCGCGGGACGATGGTGATCCGGCCCTACGGGTACTCGCTGTGGGAGCGGATGCAGGCCGAGGTGGACCGGCGCATCAAGGACGCCGGCGCCGAGAACGCGTACTTCCCGCTGTTCATCCCGGAGTCCTTCCTGGCGAAGGAGGCCGAACACGTCGAGGGCTTCAGCCCCGAACTCGCCGTGGTCACCCACGGTGGCGGCAAGGAACTCGATGAACCGGTCGTCGTGCGTCCGACGTCGGAGACGATCATCAACGCGTTCTTCTCGAAGTGGGTGGACAGCTACCGGGACCTGCCCCTGCTCGTCAACCAGTGGGCCAACGTCGTGCGTTGGGAGATGCGGCCGCGGGTGTTCCTGCGCACGACGGAGTTCCTCTGGCAGGAGGGTCACACCGCCCATGCGACCAGGGTCGATGCGAAGGCCTACACGTTGCAGATCCTGCGCGACGTCTACGAGGACTTCATGACCGAGGTGCTCGCCATCCCGGTCCTGCCGGGGCTCAAGACGGCGGCCGAACGCTTTCCCGGAGCCATCAACAGCTACACCGTCGAGGCGATGATGGGGGATGGCAAGGCCCTGCAGATGGGCACGAGCCACGAGCTCGGTCAGAACTTCTCGCAGATGTTCGACATCACGTTCCTCGACGACACGGGGGAGCGCCGCCACGTCTGGCAGACGTCGTGGGGGGTGTCGACCCGGATGGTCGGTGGACTGATCATGGCCCACGGCGACGAGCGGGGGCTGCGTGTCCCACCGCGCCTCGCGCCCATCCAGGCGGTCGTGCTTCTCATCCGTGACGAGGACGGTGCCGGTGACGTCGCCCGGGCGCTCGTCGCCGACCTGGAGGCCGCCGGGGTCCGCGCACGCCTCGACGACCGCGACACCTCGTTCGGACGGCGCGCGACGGACTGGGAACTCAAGGGTGTGCCGGTGCGCATCGAGGTCGGGCCCCGTGATCTCGCGTCCGGCGAGGTCACGCTCGTGCGTCGCGACCGCGCGGAGAAGTCCCAGGTGGGTACCGAGGGCGTGGTCGCGATGGTGCCCGGCCTGCTCGAGGAGATCCAGGCGGCGCTGTTGAACGAGGCGCTGACGCGCCGCGACGCGGCGACTGTGGACGCTGCGGGCCCCGCCGACGCGGTGGATGCGGCTGCTGAGGGCTTTGTCCGGATCGGATGGTCGCAGTGCGGGCCCGAGGGTGAGGCCGCGATGGCCGCCGAAGGCGTGACCGTGCGCTGCCTGCAGAGAGCCGACGGTTCGCTGCCCGACGAGGTCGACGAAGAGGGCCTCGTCGCCATCTGCGCCCGCGCGTACTGACCGCGCCGAGCCGATCGGCGGCTCTGAGATCGTGGCCGCCGCGGTATAGTCAATTGGCTGTCGAGCGCCCCGGGCGTGTCGAAGATGGCGTGGGCTCTGCCCACGCCATTCGTTTTCGGGCTCTCGGCGCCGCCGGGAGTACGACACACGAGGGAGTGCGAGATGGGAGTCGAGGAGCGGGTGCGCGAACTCGTCGCGCCGCTACTCGACGACCTCGGACTCGAGCTCTTCGACGTGGTCTGGGGCGGAGGACGCCTCGTCGTCAGCGTCGATGCCGAGGGTGGCATCGACTCGGGCCAGCTCACCACCGCCACCCGAACCGTCTCCGCGGAGCTCGACGCCGCCGACCCCGTGCCGGGCCGGTACACCCTCGAGGTCTCGAGCCCCGGCCTGGAACGAACGCTGCGGCACCCCGAGCACTTCGCCCGTGCGGTCGGTTCGGAGGTGTCGGTCAAGCTCCGCCATGAGCGTGACGGACGCCGCCGCATCCGGGGCGTACTGACCGGCTCGGATGCTCAGACGATCACGGTGCTGACCGACGAGGGCGAACCCGTCGAGATCGACATCGCCGACATGACGAAGGCCCGCACGGTCTTCGATTGGAACGCCGGGGGCGGCGATTCGCGCCGCACGCCACCGGGTCGGAAGCCCAGCGCTTCCGACGGATCCGCCGGCGCGACGACTGGAGGCTCGAAGCGATGAACCCCGACATGATGGAGGCGCTGCAGGCGCTCGCCGCCGACAAGGGAATCTCCGTCGACACCCTGTTCGCCGCTCTCGCTGATGCGCTCGAGTCCGCCTACAAGCGGATGCCGGGCGCCTACGAGTATGCGTGGGTGACCATCGACCCCGACTCGATGGACATACGTGTCATCGCCCAGGAGATCGACGAGGACGGTGAGCCCGTCGGCGACGAGATAGACGTGACGCCCGACAACTTCGGCCGGATCGCCGCGCAGACGGCCCGCCAGGTGATGACCCAGCGCATCCGCGAGGCCGAGCGGGAGCTCAAGTACGAGGAGTACGCGGGGCGCGAGGGCGACATCGTCACCGGCATCATCCAACAGACCGATTCTCGCTACACCCTGTTGGACCTCGGCCGGGTGGAGGCACTGCTGCCCCAGGCCGAGCAGGTCCCCTACGAGCGGCCCGACCCGAACACGCGCCTCAAGGCCTACATCGTCGAGGTCCGCAAGACGGCCAAGGGCCCCCAGATCGTCGTCAGCCGCACCCACCCGGGCCTGATCAAGCGCCTGTTCGAGCTCGAGGTCCCCGAGATCGCGGACGGCGTCGTCGAGATCAAGGCGTGCGCGCGTGAGCCCGGCCACCGCACCAAGATCGCCGTGTGGTCCAACGACCCCAACGTGGACCCCGTGGGCGCGTGCGTCGGCGCACGCGGCTCGCGTGTCCGCATGGTCGTGAACGAGTTGCGGGGCGAGAAGATCGACATCGTTCCGTTCGCGGACGATCCCGTCGAGTTCGTCATGAAGGCGCTGTCGCCGGCGAAGGTGAAGGACGTCCTCATCGACATGGAGACCGGCACGGCCGACGTCATCGTGCCCGACTACCAGCTGTCGCTCGCGATCGGCAAGGAGGGCCAGAACGCCCGCCTCGCCGCCCGCCTCACGGGTTGGCGGGTGGACATCAAGTCCGAGACCCAGCTCGCCGAGGAGCAGTCCGGCGCCGTCGACACCGACGTGGACTGGGCCGAGGGTGAGTGGATCGTGGACCCCGAGACCGGCGAGCAGGTCTGGAAGCCCGCCGAGGGCGGCCCGGCGCTCTCCGCCGACGAGTGGACGGCGGCTGCGGTCGAAGAGGCCACCAACGAGGCCGTCGACGTGGCCGTCGACGCCGCCGAGTCCGGGGAGTCCGACGAGGCCGCTGACGCTGCTGACGCCGAGTCCGCGGAGTCCGACGATGCGGCTGACGCCGCTGACGCCGAGTCCGGGGAGTCCGACGACCGGGCCGACGCCGCCACCGACGACACAGCCGAGGGCGGGGACGACCCCGAGTCCCCCTAGGCTGAATGCTGCGCTGCGGACGAGGTGACTCGCGCCGCTCCGAAAGACCCGAAGACCACAAGGATCAGTCGGCACTTGCCAAGTAAGACGCGTGTGTACGAGCTCGCCCGCGAGCTCGGTCTCGAGAACAAGGAAACGCTGGACCTCTGCCAGGAGCTGGGGATCGGCGTGAAGAGCCACTCCTCATCCATGGAGGAGGCTCAAGCCGACCGCGTCCGCCGCAAGGCCGAACGTGAAGGCCTGATCCGCGACACCGGTGACGACGACGGTGACGACGACGGTGAAGCCGAGGCGGTCGAAGCGCCGGCGCCCGAGCAGTCGACACCGGCCCCCGTCGAGGCCGAGAAGTCCCCGGCCCCGGTCGACGAGCCCGCCGCGGCTTCAGAGCCCTCAGCGGAGACGAAATCCTCGAAGCCCGTGCCCACCACACCGCCGCCGGGACGCCGCGTCGTGACCTCGAGTGGATCGTCGGGGCCCACCCGTCCCGCCCCCGCCCCTGTCCGGGCCGAGACGCCTCCGTCGCCACCGGCGGCCCCGACGCGCGCCGCCGAAGCGCCGCCCGCAGAGGCCCCGCCCGCAGAAGCGCCGCCATCGGAGGCGCCCGCGCAGCCTGCCGCGACGGTCGATGCGCCGCCGGCCGACGACGCCTCGACGTCAGCGCCCGCGGTGCCGCCGACGTCCAAGACGGGCAAGCCCATTCCGCCTCCGCCCGCCCCACCCACCTCGCAGTCCGGCAAGCCCATTCCGCCTCCGCCCGGTCCGCGTACCTCGCGCGCCGCCGGTCGCCCTTCGGGTCCGCCGCCCGGCCGTCGCGCCGGCGCCCCTCCTTCTGGTTCGCCCTCCGGTGGTGGAGCCGCTCGTCCGTCCGGTGGCCGTCCCGGTGGCGGTCCGCCCCCCGGACGTTCGGGCCCTCCCGGTCGCGGAGGCCCCGGTGGTGGTCGTGGCGGTCCGCCGCGGCAGCCGCGCCGCCGCACGCGTCGCCGTCGTCGTCGCAACATCGACGATCTGCAGCCGGTCGACGTCCCGACCTACACGCCCGAGGACGCACCCGTCCCCGAGGGCGAGGTCGTCGTCGAGCGCATGTCGACGCCCCAGGATCTCGGTACGAAGATGAACCGCACGGCGGCCGACGTCGTCCGGTTCCTCATGCAACAGGGTGAGATGGTCACGGCGACCCAGTCGCTGAACGACGACATGATCGAACTGTTCGCGGCCGAGATCGGTGTCGAGATCCGTCTCGTCGATCCGGGCGAGGAGCAGGAGGTCGAGCTCCAGGAGATGCTGGACCTTCCCGACGAGGAAGACGAGGACGAGGAACATCGTCCGCAGGTCATCACGGTCATGGGTCACGTGGACCACGGCAAGACCAAGCTGTTGGATCGCATCCGCGACGCAGACGTGGTCGCCGGAGAGGCCGGTGGCATCACCCAGCACATCGGTGCCTACCAGGTCCACCGCAACGATCACAGCCTCACCTTCATCGACACCCCGGGTCACGAGGCTTTCACCGCGATGCGTGCCCGCGGCGCCGAGGCCACCGACATCGTGGTGCTCGTCGTCGCTGCGGACGACGGCGTCATGCCCCAGACCGAAGAGGCGATCAGCCACGCCCGCGCGGCCGAGGTCCCGATCGTCGTCGCCATCAACAAGGTGGACCGCGAGAACGCGGATCCGAACCGGGTGATGCAGCAGCTCGCCGAGCGGGACCTGATCCCCGAGGCCTGGGGTGGCGACACCGTGACCATCGAGGTCTCGGCCCTCCAGGGGCTCGGGATCGAAGAACTGCTCGACAGCCTCATCCTCGTGGCCGAGGTCGAGGAGCTGACAGCGCCGCCCGAAGGTCGTGCGACCGGCGTCGTGCTCGAGTCGCATCTCGACATCGGCCGTGGCCCGGTGGCCACACTGCTCGTGCAGCGTGGAACCCTCGCCGTCGGTGACCCCGTGGTCGCCGGGGCGGCATGGGGACGCGTGCGGGCGCTGATCAACGATCATGGCGAGCAGGTCAAGACGGCAGGGCCGTCCATGCCCGTTCAGGTGCTCGGTCTGTCCGATGTCGCCCATGCGGGGGACGAGTTCGTCGTCGCTCCCACCGACAAGGTCGCGACCAAGGTCGCCGAGACCCGCGAGCACTGGCAGCGTCTGGCGAGCATCGGTCGTGACTCGGCCGCAACGTCGAGCGGCGCAAAGCTCGAGGACATCTTCTCGGAGATCCAGGCCGGCGAAGCCGCCACCTTGAACCTCATCGTCAAGGCCGACGTGAACGGTTCGCTGGAGGCGCTCACCGAGAGTCTCCGCAAGGTGGAGCGCGAGGAAGTGAAGCTCGCCTTCGTGCACCGCGGCGTCGGTGGTATCACCGAGAACGACATCCAGCTCGCCGCAGCGTCCAACGCCACGATCATCGGATTCAACGTCCGCCCTGATCGCAAGGCCCGTGAGCTGGCCGAAGCCGAGTCCGTCGAGATCCGAACGTACGAGATCATCTACAAGCTGATCGAGGACATCGAAGCGGCTCTTGTCGGCATGCTCGTCCCCGAGTTCGAAGAGGTCGTCACCGGCGAGGCCGAGGTCCGCGAGATCTTCCGGATCCGTGGCATCGGCGCAGTCGCCGGCTGTTACGTCACCGACGGTGTCATCACCCGCGGCTCCAAGGTCCGCTTCCTGCGGGAGGGCACGATCATCTGGAAGGGGTCGGTCACCTCGCTCAAGCGGTTCACCGAGGACGCCACCGAGGTCCGTTCCGGTTTCGAGTGCGGTATCGGCCTGTCGGACTTCCAGGACCTCAAGCAGGGCGATGTGATCGAGACGTTCGAGGATCGCGAGATCGAGCGCACCTGACGCGCTGAGGCCCATGTCACCTGTCGTCGCCGCTCTGACGGTCGACGTGCACATCGCCACGGCGGCCACACTGAAGGACAAGCGGTCGGTGGTGCGCTCTCTCGTGGAGGGCATGCGCCACCGTTTCCCCGTCTCGGCCAGTGAGGCGGGCGGCCACGACCTCGTTCAGCGGGCGCTGGTGGTCGTCGCCTTCGCGGGCCCTTCGGTGCGTGGTGCCACCGACGTCCTCGACGCCGTGGAACGCTGGGTGTGGTCGCGGCCCGACATCGAGATCGGCTCGATCGACCGGCACTGGCTCGAGCTCGACATCTGAACCCCGATCGACACGAGGAGAACCCCATGGCACGACGTGGCGGAAGACGGGACCACGAGCGCACGGCCCGGGTCGGCGAGCTCCTCCGGGAGATCATCGCCGGTGAACTCACCCGGATCGACGACGAGGAACTCTTCCACGTGTCCATCACGGCCGTGGACGTCGACCGTGACCTCAACGTGGCGAAGGTGCACTTCTCGACCCTCGACGAGGATGCCGAGACGGTTGCCGCAGCCCAGGACGCGCTCGGCGCCCACCGTGGGCGGCTGAAGCGTCTGATCGGACAGGAGACGCGTATCCGCAAGGTCCCGAACCTCGTCTTCATGGCTGACACCGGCGTGACCGGCGGCGGCCGCGTCGAGGAGATCCTGCGCGAGCTGGGCCTCGGCGACGACGACGACGATTCCGACAGCGCCGCTCCGTGAGTGGACCGGGCCCGGACGGCTTCGCTGTCATCGCGAAGGAGGCCGGCTGGACCTCACACGACGTCGTGGCCAAGGCCCGCGGTGTCATCGGGACCCGCAAGATCGGCCACTCCGGGACGCTGGACCCACCGGCGACGGGCCTTCTGATCCTCGGCGTGGGTCGGGGCACCCGGCTGTTGCGGTTCGTCACGGCGCTGCCCAAGACCTACGTGACCACGGTCGAGTTCGGAGTCGCGACGACGACGCTCGACGCGGAGGGGGACGTGACGGCGACCGCCGACATGGGCGGCGTCGACCGCGCGGCGGTGACCGCCGCGGCGCAGCGCTTCGTCGGCGACATCGAACAGATCCCCCCGATGGTGTCGGCCGTGAAGATCGGCGGGCGGCGACTGCACGAGATCGCCCGGGAAGGCGGCGAGGTCGAGCGACCTCCGCGCCCGGTGACGATTCATCGACTCGATGTGGGGGACGTGACCGGCCACGGTGAGCACGGCCCGGTGGTGTCGCTGACGGTGCGGTGCTCGTCGGGCACCTACATCCGCACGCTGGCAGCCGACATCGGCGAGGCACTCGGCGGTGTCGCCCACGTGCGGACGTTGGCCCGCACCGAGGTCGGCTCGTTCACGCTGGCCGATGCCCATCCTGTCGAGTCGCCGACGCTCGTGAGCCTCGCCACGGGGGTGCGCGACCTGCCGACTCATGTCGTGCACGACCCGGCCGACGTCGCGGCCATCGGGCACGGCAAGAGGCTCGCCGTGCCCGAGGTGGACCCGCCGATGATCGACGGTGCCGAGGTGGCGCTCCTCGACGGCGAGGGGACGCTGCTGGCCGTGTGTTCGGTACGGGGAAGTGTCCTCGCTCCCGAGGTCGTCATACCGCCGGCGTGAGTCGACGGTTCACGTGTGCGGCGTTTGTGGCCACGGCGCTGGTAGCCTGACCACTCGGTCGGGCCGAACCCGACCATCGCGTCCGTCGGACGCGTTCACGAGATGGCTTCGCGGTTCGCACCGATCCTGAGATCGAACGGCCGGCGAAGCCGGGTCCGGACACCCGAGGAGCCACCATGGCCGAGAATCTGCCGCCCAAGGCTGACACGATCGCCAAGCATCGCCACCACGACACGGACACGGGCTCGCCCGAGGTCCAGGTTGCGCTACTGACCGATCGCATCAACCACCTGACCGAGCACCTGAAGGTGCACAAGAAGGACCATCACAGCCGGCGTGGCCTGCTGTCGTTGGTCGGTCAGCGGCGTCGGATGCTCGACTACCTGGCCTCGGTCAACGTCGAGCGGTACCGGGCACTGATCGCAGAACTGGGACTCCGCCGCTAAGGCGGGGTCTCCCCGAACATCGCCGCCGGCCGTACCGCACGGTGGCGCGCAAACCATCCAGCAGCGGTCAGTCAGCTGCCAGTTGAAGGGGCCTCGGCCGGAGGCCGGGACCTCTCCAACTGGGATCTGGCCTCGCTGCGACCGGCCTCGATGGCCGGGCAACAGGGGCGAGTGCCCCGGAAAGAGAGCAGCGATGAGTGACATCGTCTCCGTCTCGTCACCGGTCACCGGTGACGAGGAGAAATCCCTCGGTTTCGAGGCAGGTCGTTACGCATTCCAGGCCGACGGCGCAGTCGTCGGGCAGATGGGTAACACCCAGGTCCTCGTGACCGCCACCGCCAACAAGCGGGTGCGTGAGGGCATCGAGTTCTTCCCCCTGACGGTCGACGTCGAGGAGCGTTCCTACGCCGCGGGCAAGATCCCCGGCTCGTTCTTCCGCCGTGAGGGTCGTGCCAGCGAGCAGGCCATCTTGACCTGCCGTCTCACCGACCGGCCCCTGCGCCCGTCGTTTCCCGACGGGTTCCGCAACGACGTCCACGTCGTCGCCACCGTGTTGAGCGCGGACCAGGAGAACCCCTACGACGTCCTGACGATCAATGCGGCCTCCGCCGCGCTGTGCATCTCGGGCATCCCCTTCGACGGCCCCCTCGGCGCCGTACGCGTGGCCTACAGCACCGAAGGCGAGTGGATCCCGCACCCGACCTACCAGGAGGGTGAGGCGTCCACGTTCGAGATGGTCGTCGCCGGCCGTATCACCGACGACGGCGAGGTCGCCGTCATGATGGTGGAGGCAGGCGGTACCGAGAACGCGTGGGACTACTACGAAGACGGTGCCCCGAAGGTCAACGAGTCGGTGATCGCCGGCGGCCTCGACGCATCCAAGACCTGGATCCGTGAGGCCATCGAGGTCCAGCGTCGGCTGATCGCCGCCGCGGGCGTGAAGCCCCCCATCGACTTCGACGTCCAGGTGGACTACAGCCCCGAGGTCCGCGCCGCGGTCGAAGAGGTCGGGCGCGACAAGCTCACAGACACCCAGAAGATCGCCGACAAGGCAGCGCGCAGCGCGGCCGAGGACGAGGCGAAGGCCGAGATCCGTGCCGCACTGGCAGACCGGTTCGCAGATCTCGACGGTGCCGACAAGCAGGTCGGCAACGCCATCCGCGCTCTCACCAAGGAGATCGTGCGCAGCCGCATCGTCAACGACGGTGTGCGCATCGACGGTCGCGGTGTGACCGACATCCGTCAACTGTCCGCCGAGGTCGGCATGGTCGCCATGGCGCACGGTTCGGGCCTGTTCCAGCGGGGCGAGACCCAGGTCCTCAACGTGACGACCCTGGGCACCGGTCGTATGGACCAGATGATCGACGGGATCGACCCGACCACCCGCAAGCGCTACATGCACCACTACAACTTCCCGCCGTTCTCCACCGGCGAGGCGGGCTTCATGCGTGGCCCCAAGCGTCGCGAGATCGGTCACGGCGCGCTTGCAGAGCGTGCCCTTCTGCCGGTCGTGCCGAAGATGGACGAGTTCCCGTACACGATCCGCCTGGTCTCGGAGGCTCTGTCCTCCAACGGTTCGACCTCGATGGCGTCGGTGTGCGGTTCCAGCCTGTCGATGATGGACGCGGGCGTGCCGATCAAGGCAGCCGTCGGCGGCATCGCGATGGGTCTCGTCCACCACGAGGGCAAGTACACGACCCTCACCGACATCCTCGGAGCCGAGGATGCGTTCGGCGACATGGACTTCAAGGTCGCCGGCACCGAGGACTTCGTGACGGCTCTCCAGCTCGACACGAAGATCTCCGGCATCCCCGCCGACGTGCTCGCCGCCGCCCTCGAGCAGGCCTACGAGGCGCGCATGAAGGTGCTCGAGGTCATGAGCGAGGCGATCAGTGAGCCTCGCGAGGACGTCGGCCCGACGGCCCCGAAGATCGTCAGCTTCGAGATCCCCGCCGACAAGATCGGTGAGGTCATCGGTCCCAAGGGCAAGGTCATCAAGGCCATCCAGGAGGACACCGGTGCCGAGATCAACGTCGACGACGACGGCATGGTCGGCGTCGTGTCGGTGGCGTCCGCGGACCGCGATGCGGTCGACGAGGCCGAGCGTCAGATCCGTCTGATCCTCGATCCGCCTCAGGCCGAGGTCGGAGCCGTCTACATGGGACGGGTCGTGAACATCACCAGCTTCGGTGCGTTCGTGAACCTGATGCCCGGCCGTGACGGCCTGCTCCACATCTCCAAGATCGGTGGCAAGCGCCGTATCGACAAGGTCGAGGACGAGCTCAACCTCGGCGACGAGATCGAGGTGCGAGTCGACGACATCGATCCGCAGGGCAAGATCAGCCTGACCCCGACCGGCGACGACGACGGTGGTTCCGACGACTCCGGGTCCGACGACTCGGACAGCTCCGAGGATTCGCGGGACTCCGACGACGACCGTGGCTCGCGCGGCGGTCGTGACGGTGGCCGGTCCCGTGACCGTGGCGATTCCGACGACGACCGCGGTTCACGCGGTGGTCGTGACCGGGATCGTGATCGTGATCGTGGCCGGTCCCGCGACCGCGGCGGTCGTGACCGCGGTGGTCGCGACGGCGACTCGGACAACGGTGACGGCGGCAAGCGCACCGAGATGTCCTTCGAGGAGGATTTCCGCAAGGAGCTCGAGGCCGAGGTCGGCGATCTCGGTCCCGCCCAGCCCGCTCGACGTCCCGGTAGGGGCGGCGGCGGTCGTGGCGGCGGTGGCGGCGGCCGTGGTGGCCGTCGACGTCGCTGAGTTCACCGCGATGATCCGGGTCGCCGTCGTCGGTGCCGCCGGTCGCATGGGTGCGACCGTGTGTGCCGCGGTGCGCGACGACCCGGAACTGGAACTGGTCGCCGCGGTCGATTCTGTCGACCGCGGCGACAGTCGCGTCCCGGGCACCGATGTCGTCATCTCCCCGGAGCTGGACGCCATCACCGACGCCGGCGCCGAGGTCGCCGTGGATTTCACGGTTGTCGAGGCGGCCCGGGTCACGCTTCCGTGGTTGGCCGGGAACGGCGTCCACGCGGTGGTCGGGACGACGGGATTCGAGGACGACGACCTGGATACGTTCCGGGCGGCGTTCACGTCGAGCCGGTGTCTGATCGCCGCCAACTTCGCCATCTCGGCGGTGCTGATGATGCGGTTCGCGGAACTCGCCGCGCCGTGGTTCGAAACGGCCGAGATCGTCGAGTTGCATCACGACCGCAAGATCGACGCTCCGTCGGGGACGGCGCGGGTCACCGCTGAGCGGATGGCCGCGGCGTCGGGGGAGTGGGCGCCGGACCCGACCACCGACGAGGTGCTCGACGGTGCACGTGGTGGCGTCGCCCCCGGCGGCATCCACATCCATTCGCTGCGCCTCCGGGGGCTGGTCGCCCACCAGGAGGTCATCCTGGGGTCCGAGGGGCAGTCGCTGACGATCCGCCAGGACTCTTACGACCGTTCGTCGTTCATGCCCGGCGTCGTGCTGGCGGCCAAGAAGGTCGCCGGGCTCCCCGAGCCGCTCACGCTCGGCCTGGATTCACTGCTCGACGTCTGAGCGGGCTCCCGCGGCCCGGCGCTGCGCGTCGAGGGAGCCTTCGCGCGACGTTCCTCTCTCAGAACCGGGGCCCGATGTACGCGATCGCGTACATCGGCGGTCGATCTCTTTGCGCAAGTGCCCGCCAGGTATCCGCAATAGCGGATATCGGGCACCCGTTCGCGAACGAACGTCGCGATGCGACCTGCGCGTCGGTCCGGGTCGTGCGAACGGTGACCCGCCAGCCGCACGGTGACCTGCGACCGGCCCGAACCGGGGCCCCGACCGGCCTACAGGGCACAGCGGTCCCTACGATGGGACCCGGTGTACCGATTCCTCCTGAAGCCGCGCTGGATCGCCTCGCACGTGTTCGTGCTGGCCGTGCTGGTGACGTTCGTGAGTCTCGGGTTCTGGCAGCTGAACCGCCTCGACGAACGCCGGGACGAGAACGCGACCATCACGGCGCGCTTCGACGAGCCCCCGGTTCCGGCCACCGACGTCCCACTGGACGAGACCGACGAGGACCTCGAGTTCCGGATCGTCGAGGCCACCGGCACCTACGACCGCTCCGGAGAGGTACTGATCCGCAACCGGTCCCGCGGTGGCGCTCCCGGTTACTGGGTCCTCACGCCGCTGATCCTCGAGGACGGGACGGCGCTCGCTGTCAACCGGGGCTGGATCCCGCTGGGGTTCGATCCCGACCAGCCCCGACCCGACGTCGACCCGCCGACGGGAACCGTCACCGCCGTCGGCTTCCTGCGCACCAGCGTGGAGCCCGGTCGCCTCGCCCAGGCCGACCCGGCCGAAGGCGCCCTCTCCTCGCTCGCCCGGCCCGACCTCGCCCGCCTCGACCAGCAGATCGACGCCGACGTGCGGATGCTCTACCTCCAGATCGAGTCCCAGTCCCCGGTCCAGACCGGCGAACTTCCCTTCGTCCTCGAACGCCCCGAGCTGAACGAGGGCCCGCACCTCAGCTACGCGGGTCAGTGGCTCATCTTCACCCTGATCGGCCTCATCGGGTATCCGCTGGCGGTGCGACGAATCGCCCGGTCACGGGCCCGAGCCGAGAGCGGGGAACAGGACATCTCCGACCCCCTCGACTGGGAACTGGCAGAGCTGAACCGGTCGGTGCAGGACCGCGGCGGGCCCGCCTGAGGAGTCCCAGCGTCGCCAGCGGCCGGCTCTCCACTACCGTTGTCGGGGCGTTCCGCCGGTTCCGTGGGTGGACACTGACCTTGGAGGCTGTGCGATGGCCAGGTTCGGGAGGGTGCTCACCGCCATGGTGACGCCGTTCGACGCCGACGGCGGTCTGGACCTCGACGGGGCCGCGGAACTCGCGGCGTGGCTGGTCGAGCACGGCAGCGACGGTCTCGTCGTGGCCGGGACGACAGGTGAGGCCCCGACGCTCACCCATGCCGAACAGGCCGACCTCATCGCCACCGTCGTCGACGCCGTCGACGTGCCTGTCATCGCAGGAGCGGGTTCCAACGACACCCGTGCTGCCATCGACCTCACGAAGCGGGCGGGTGAGGCCGGCGCAGAGGCCATCTTGTCGGTCACGCCGTACTACAACCGCCCGTCCCAGAAGGGCCTCCTCGCACACTTCACCGCCGTCGCCGGCGCCACCGACCTCCCGGTGGTCCTCTACGACATCCCGGTGCGCACCGGACGCAAGATCGAGACCGACACCCTCATAGAGCTCGCCCACACCGTCGACAACATCGTCGCGCTCAAAGATGCCGCGGGAGATCCGGCCGAGACCGCCCGTTTCGCCGCCCACGCTCCTGACGGTTTCGAGGTCTACTCCGGCGACGACAACCTGACGCTCCCGCTCCTGGCCATCGGCGCGGTGGGCGTGATCGGTGTCGCCACCCACTGGGCCGGTGCCGAGCACCAGCAGATGGTCAGCGCGTTCGAACGCGGCGACGTCGCCGAAGCCGCCCGGATCAACCGGGCACTGCTGCCGTCGTACCGCTTCGAGACCTCCCCCGACGCTCCCAACCCGATCCCGACGAAGGCGATGATGCGCGTGCTCGGTCTCCCCGGTGGCCACTGCCGCCCGCCCATGCACGACGTGCCCGACGGTCTCGAGCACCATGCCCGTGACGTCCTCACCGGTGTCGAGGTCGGCCGGGAGTTCCTCGGTGGCTGACCCGGTCGAGATCACCTTCCTCGGCGGACTGGGCGACATCGGACGCAACTGCGCCACGATCGAACAGCGGGGCGAGATGCTCATCTTGGACTGCGGTCAGATGTTCGCGTCCGAGATGCGACCCGGCGTGGACTCGGTGCTGCCGGCGCTCGAGCACATCGTCGACAATGGCGACAAGGTCATCGGGATGATCGCCACCCACGGCCACGAGGACCACGTCGGCGCGATCGCGCATGTCCTTCCCCACGTGCCGCTCACCATCTACGGCACCCCCTTCACCCTCTCCCTCGCCCGCAACCGCGCCGAGGAGGCACGGCTGCTGGACCGGGTCACCTTCGTGCCGGTCGAGGACGGCGACCGCCTCAGCATCGGCTCGTTCGAGTGCGAGTTCATTCCCGTCACGCATTCCGTGCCGGGCGGGCTGATCTCGGCCATCACGACCGACCAGGGGCTCGTCCTGCACTCGAGTGACTTCAAGCTCGACCACCACCCGATCGACGGCCGACGCACGGACCTTCCCCGCATCGGCGCCCTCGCCCACGATCCCGGTATCCGTCTCATGCTCGCCGATTCGACGAACGCGGACGAGCCCGGGTCCTCGCAGTCCGAGAGCGAGATCGGCCCCACCCTGCGCCTGCTCTTCGAGCAGCACGCCGGGCGCAGGATCATCACGGCCTGCTTCTCGTCACACCTGCACCGGGTGCAACAGATCGCCAACGCCGCGATCGCATCCGGTCGCAAGATCGCCACGCTCGGGATGTCGATGAAGCGCAACGTCGCCGCCGGACGTGAGACGGGCGTGATCCGTCTCCCGGACGCGTCGATCATCGACATCGGTGACATCGGCGACTACGACCCGGGCGAGATCTGTGTCATCTCGACGGGATCCCAGGGTGAGGAGCGGTCCTCGTTGGCGCTCGCCGCCGCGGGCAGGTCCAGCTGGATTCAGATCGGTCCGAACGACACGATCCTGTTGTCCTCGACGCCCATCCCCGGCAACGACCTCAAGATCGCCCAGATGATCAACCGCCTCGTCGAGGTCGGCGCGATCGTGGAGACCGCGGGCGCGCTGGACCTGCACACGAGCGGACACGGCAAGCGTGACGAGCTGACGGTGCTGCACCTCGTGGCGTCGCCCGAGTGGTTCGTCCCGGTCCACGGCGAACTGCGCCACATGACCGCCCACGCCGAGCTCGCCCAGGACCTCGGCATGTCACCGGACCGCACGCTCGTCGCCCGCGACGGCGACAGCGTCGTGCTGAGCGACGACGGCCTCGCTCTCCACAAGGACGTCGCCCCCGGCCACCACCTCCTCCTCAACGGGCCGTTCATCGGCCCGGACCGGGGCCTCGTGGGGGAGCGGCAGATCCTCGGTGAGTACGGCACGGTCATCGCCACCGTCTGTATCGACCCCGACCACCGCGCCCTCGTCGCCGAGCCGGTGATCGTCGCCCGTGGCTGGCTGGACCACGCCGACGAGCGGGATCTGATCACCGAGATGACCCGCCAGCTCGGCGGCGCGGTGGAGGAGTTCCTCGACGACACGAAGGACGCCCACGACACCGATGAGCTCGGTCGCATCGTGCGTCGGACCATCGGGAGCGCCGTCAATGACCTCACCGGGCGCCGCCCGATGATCGTGCCGGTCGTCCTTCTCGCCGACGACTGAGCCGGCGCTCGCCGCCATTGCCCGTGCTGGACGCGCCGGTGCGCTAGCCTCATGGGCGGAGTAGGGGCCGGACCCAGTCGTCGTCTCGACAGGTACGGACACCCGTGGCCAACAAGCCTTCACGTACGAAGACATCGTCTTCCCGTTCAACGCGCTCAGCGCGCCCGCACGCGGCCGCCTTCGGCGACCACCGCGCCGACGTATGGGGTCTGTTCGCCGTCGTCGCGGGTTTCGTCACCGCGCTCGCCACCTACGGCGGTGTGGCCGGGCCGGTGGGTGACGTCATCGACGACGGCCTCGGACTCGGGATCGGCATCGTCCGCCTCGTGATCCCGCTCGCTCTCGTTGCTGCAGGCTTCGCCCTCATCGCCTGGGATCCGACCGACCGGGAGGACAAGAAGGCGGGCGAGTCGCTGCGCATGGCCCAGCTCAGCGTCGGAGCGGTCCTCATGACCCTGAGCGGGACCGCGCTGGCCCACGTGGGCCGGGGCAACCCCGGGTGGGGCGACTCGGTGAACGACTTCGCACAAGCCGGAGGTGTGCTCGGGTGGGCACTCGGCGCGCCCCTGCGGGCCGGCACCGGTCCCTGGGCCGCCACGGCGATCCTGCTCGGTATCGGCGTTCTCGGCCTGGTCGCCGTCACGCAGGCCTCGCTGCGCAGCGTCGCCAGTCACGCCGCGCGGTGGACCGGGCCCGTCCGGGTCGGGTTCTCCCGCTTCGTCGCCGCGCTGATGGGCGAGCCCGACCCCGTCGACGCCGTCGACCGGTCACTTCCCGACGGCGAGGAGGTGATCGGCGGTGCAGCGGTCTTCGACCAGGACGTCGCCGGTCCGTCGCCGATGCTCGGGACGGCGCCCCCGGCGGACGCACCCCGTCCGGAGAAGGCCCCGAAACCCCCGAAGAACGACGAACCGGTCGTCAAGATCGGCGCGGGGGGCGAAGAGGGTGAACCCGCGCAACTCGAGATGGAACTCGGCCCGGCGGCCAAGGGCTCGCCGTGGAAGCTGCCGTCCATGAAGGTCCTGGACCGTTCGGGCGCGGTGAAGGTCGATCAGCGGGCCGTGCAGGAGCGGGGGCGCATCCTCGAGCAGGCCCTCGCGGCGCACGGCGTCGAGACCCACCTCGTCGGCATGGTGGTCGGCCCGACGGTCACCCGCTTCGAACTCGAACTCGGCGAGGGCGTGAAGGTCGCCCGGCTGACCAGTCTCCACAAGGACATCGCCTACGCGATGGCCTCTCCCGACGTCCGCATCCTCGCGCCGATCCCGGGCCGTCAGGCCATCGGCGTCGAGGTCCCGAATTCGAGCCGCCAGGTCGTGGCACTCGGCGACATCCTCGCCTCACCGGAGGCCCGCCGGGCCACCCACCCCCTCGAGGTCGCCGTCGGCCGTGACATCAACGGCGTGTCGGTGATGATGAACCTGGCGAAGATGCCCCACCTGCTCATCGCCGGCGCCACGGGAGCCGGCAAGTCGTCGTGCATCAACTCGATCATCACGTCGATCCTGATGCGGTCCACTCCCGACGACGTCCGGATGATCCTCGTCGATCCCAAGATGGTCGAGATGAGCCAGTACGAGCGGGTACCGCACCTTCTCACCCAGCCGGTGACCGACCCGAAGAAGGCCGCGAATGCGCTGTCCTGGGCGTGTCGGGAGATGGACCGGCGCTACGAACTGCTCTCCAGCGTCGGCGTGCGCGACATCGACGGCTACAACGGCGCGTTCGACCGCGGCGACCTGCAGCCGGGCCTCGGTGAGACCGATGCCGCCGGTGAACCCCTCACCTACAAGCGACTTCCCCTGATTCTCGTCGTGGTCGACGAGCTGGCCGATCTGATGATGGTCGCCGCCCGCGATGTCGAGGACTCGATCTGTCGCATCGCCCAGAAGGCCCGTGCGGTCGGCATCCACCTGGTGATCGCCACCCAGCGCCCGTCGACCAACGTCATCACCGGCGTCATCAAGGCCAACATCCCGACGCGCCTCGCCTTCGCCGTGTCGAGCCTCACCGACAGCCGCGTGATCCTCGACCAGCCTGGAGCCGAGCGCCTCGTCGGACAGGGCGACATGTTGCTGCTCGGCGCGTCGTCGAGCACACCCAACCGCATCCAGGGTGCGTGGGTGACCGAGGAAGAGGTCCGCAAGGTCGTCGGTGCGTGGCGTCGGCAGTCCGTCGAGACCGAGACCCTCTCGGGTATCGACTCCGAGTCGGTGACCGAGACGCCGTCGTCGGGCAGCGCCGGTGGTGGTGGCGACGACGATGACGAACTGCTCGCGGAGGCCATGGAGCTCGTCGTCGGGAGCGGGCTGGGGTCCACGTCGATGCTCCAGCGCAAGCTCCGCGTCGGCTTCGCCCGGGCGGGACGGCTCATGGACCTGCTCGAACAACGCGGGGTCGTCGGCCCGTCGCTCGGGTCCAAGGCCCGTGAGGTGCTGATGAGCCCGGAGGAAATGGCCGGTTCATCGGCCGAACCCGGCTGAGCGGGGCCCGACCCGGCCATCGGGACGCGAGGGGCGCTCGGCGCCGCCGGTAGTCTGCCGGCGTGGTCCTGCCCGTCGTCTTCGTCCTGATCGGCGTCGTCCTGCTCGCCAAAGCGGCCGACGAGTTCGTCGTCGGTGCTGCGACCATGGCCATCAAGTTGCGGATCTCGCCGGTCGTCATCGGCGCGGTCATCGTCGGCTTCGGTACGAGCCTTCCCGAGATGCTGGTCTCGGGACTCGCCGCGGGCCGTGGCGACCGTGATCTCGGTGTCGGCAACGTCATCGGTTCGAACGTGGCGAACCTGTCACTCGTTCTCGGAGTGGCGGCCCTCATCATGGCGATACCGGTCGACCGGGCGACCATGCGCCGCGAGGCCCCGCTGTCGCTGCTGTCCGTCGGGCTGTTCGCCCTGCTCGTTCAGGACGGCTTCGAGCGGTGGGAGGGCGTCGTCCTCGCCGTCGCACTCGTCACGGCGCTGTTCATCATCCTGCGGGCCGAAGTGGCTGGCGGCGACCCGATCGTCGAGCAGCTCGAGGAATTGCCGCTCGAGGAGGACAAGCCCGTCAGGGTGGTCCTGTTCCGAACCTTCCTGGGTCTGGCGGGCACCGTCCTCGGCGCGCAGCTGCTCGTCGAGGGTGCGCTCGACATCGCCGAGGAGGTGGGTCTCGGGGCGGGCTTCGTCGGGTTGACGCTCGTCGCCATCGGCACGTCGCTAC
The DNA here is from genome assembly GCA_040219085.1 of Acidimicrobiales bacterium. Taxonomy (NCBI): domain Bacteria; kingdom Bacillati; phylum Actinomycetota; class Acidimicrobiia; order Acidimicrobiales; species Acidimicrobiales bacterium. The sequence continues at coordinate 74,770 of JAVJTC010000003.1, read as the reverse complement.
CCGAGCTCGTGACCGCTGTGATCGCGGCACGCAAGGGTGAGACGGGCCTGATCGTGGGGAACCTGCTGGGTTCGAACCTCTTCAACAGCCTGGCTGTGGGAGCGGTGATCGGTCTCATCGGACCGGGCCCGCTCATCGACTCCAACCTCGCCGGACTCGCCACCTGGATCATGGTGGGGGTGTCCGTGGCGGGCGCGCTGTTCATGTTCACCGGGCTGAAGGTGGTGCGGTGGGAGGCAGCCCTGCTGCTCGTCGTCTACGTCGCGACCATCCCCTTCCTCGTCTCTGACGATGAGGACGAGGAAGGGTCGGTCGGATCTCAGGCTGTGATCGCGGAGGTTCAGCCGGACGCCGGAGCGGCGGACCCGGCCGGGGCCGGATCCTCCGCGCTGTCGTCGCCGGCCTGATCGCCGCTCGTCTCCACTCCGTCGGCGAGTTCTCGGAGGCGGTCCGCCAACTCCGGTCCCTCGAGGCTCCCGAGGTAGTCGGGTAGGCGCACGCCGACGTTCGCGGCCAGTTCATGCAGCGGCGGGACCGAGCCGACGAGGCCGGAAAGGAAGTTGGCCGTCGAACCTCCCGGGCCGTCGCCTGTTCCCTTGCCGCCGCCGGAGTCCCAGACGGTGACCTTGTCGATCTTGAGGTTGGAGATCGCCTTGACCTGTTCGGCGACCAGTTCGGGCAGCTTCTCGGTGACCATCAACAGCGCGGCCAGGTCGCCCGACCCGCCAACCTGGTTGACCATCTCGCCGAAACCCTCGGCCCGTCGTGACAGCAACGCCAACAGACCGAGCGCTTCGGCCTCCATCAGGGCCCGCTGGCCGTCGGCCTCACCCTGGCGGATGCGGCGGATCTTGTCGGCCTCGGCGTCGGCGAGCGTGCGGACACGCTCACGCTCGATCTCTGCGGGTACGACGATGTTGGCGTACTGCGACGCCTTGTCGCGCTCGGCACGGGTGCGCTCGGACTCCTCTTCGGCCCGGTAGGACTCCTGGGCGGCCCGGGCGGAGTTGACCCGCTCCGAGGCGCTCGCGAGGCGCTCGGCGTCGGCCTCTGCCTGACGGCGACGCGAGTCTGATTCGGCGACGGACACCTTGGCTTCGTTCTCGCCCTCTGTTGCCCGTGCGTTGGCCGCGGCGACCTGGATGCGCTGCTCGCGCTCGGCGTCGGCCCGGCCGATCTCACCGTCACGTTCCTGCTGGGCGACCTTGATCTTGGCGTCGTTGATTGCCCGGGCGGCGGCCTCACGGCCGAGGGCGTCGATGTAGCCGGACTCGTCGGTGATGTCCTGGATGTTGACGTTGATGAGGCGCAGGCCGACCTTGCGCAGTTCCACCTCGACCGAGTCCGTGATGTTGGCGATCATCTTCTCGCGATCGGCGTTGATCTCCTCGATCGGCATCGTCGCGATCACCACGCGCATCTGACCGAAGATGATGTCGCGGGCGAGCGCCTCGATCTCGGTGAGGTTCAGACCGAGGAGACGTTCGGCTGCGTTCTGCATGACGCCGGGCTCGGTCGACACGCCGACCGTGAAGGTCGACGGCGTGTTGATGCGGATGTTCTGTTGGGAAAGTGCGCCCTGGAGGATGATCTCGATCGGGATCGGCGTGAGGTCCAGGAACTGGTACCCCTGCACGATCGGGACGACGAGGGCGCCGCCGCCGTGCAGGCAGCGCGATGACTCGCCCTGGCCGCCGACGCGGCCGTAGACCACGAGGATGCGGTCCGACGGGCACCGCTTGTAGCGCGTCGCGAAGGCGAGCAGTACCACCAACAGGAGCGCGGCGGCACCGACGACGATGATGATGACGGCCATCTCGGGTCCTTCCGTACGGGTATCGGGTGGAGCTTATGGCATCGGCCCCCGTGGGGCCGGACCCGGTGGGGATCGGGTGTCGGTCAGATCCGTTCGACGAGCACGGTCGACGAGTCGATCACCTCGACGACCCGGACCCGGGTCTTGGACGGGATGTCTTCGTCCTGGCGGGTGTAGGCGTCCACGACGGCGAGTCGGCCCTGCACCATGACCTCGACCTTTCCGGCGCGCCCCCGGTTGGCGGCGATCGGCAGGTAGACGCTGCCTGTGACGCCGACGGCGTTCGCGTAGTCCACGGACCCGGTCTCCTGGAGCTTGGTGAACTGGCGCCACAACAGACCCACTCCCAGGAACATCGCCAGTCCCACGGCGACGGCCACGCCGACCGCGGCGGGTGTCGACTGGTCGGCCTCTTTCATGATGACGCCGGTCCAGCCGAACGCGAAGAAGAACGCCGTGAGCGTCCGCAGGGACAGGAAGCCGACGTCGAAGCCGCCGTCGCCTCCGTCGAAGTCCACATCTGCGTCGAAGCCGAAGCCGAAGGCCAGCAACACCAGCTGGAACAACAAGAAGACGCCGGCCACGATGCCGATCACGTAGAAGACCTGGAGATCGCCGGTCAGGTCGTCGAACCAGCCACCCATGATCGGCCCCTTTCCGTGGCGTCGCGTGCGGAGCCTCCACGGTAGCCGTCGGGGCGCGGCCTGGACCGGACCGGAGGCGGGTACACAATGCATGTGCTCCGAGTTCACTTTGCCGCCTCCGCCGTGCTCCTCCTGCTCCTCCTCCTCGCCGCGGGTTGTGGCGCGAGTGCGGTGGCCACGGACTCAGTGGTCGATCGGGGCGAGATCACCTCGACGGATCCCGTGTCGACCCCGACGGCAGGTTCGTCGGCGGGGGAGTCGGTCGACGTGCCGGGGGACGGGCCCACGCGCGCCACGACGCCCATGCCTTCCGGCCCGGCCCGGACGTTCACCGTTGCCGGCGACTCCATCTCGGTCGGCCTCGGCCGTCAGCTGGTCGGCCTCGTCGGCGGGGGCGTGACGGTGGATGTCATCGGAGTCCAGGGGACCGGCCTGGCCTTCCCCAACGGCTACGACTGGCCGGCCCGCGCCGAGGAGATCGCCGAGGGGAATCCGCCCGACGTCTTCGTCTTCTCCGTGGGAACCAACGACTTCGTCGACCTTCTCGACGACTCGGGTGCCGTGGTCGCCCGGTGGGGCGAGCCGGGGTGGTCCGTCGCGTACGCGGCGCGCCTCGCCCGGGTCTTCGACGCGTTCTCCGACACGGGCACGCAGGTGTGGTGGGTCGGCCACGTCTGCGTCGAGCGGGCTGTCATCTGTGAGACGAATCGGGAGATCCACGCGTTGGCCGTGGCCCTGGGCCGGGATCGCCCGTGGGTTCGCATCGCCGATCTCGGTGAACTCCTCGGATTCGGCGATGAGCCTGCGACCGGTTGTCTGGCGGCTGACGGGATTCATCTCGACGCAGAGTGCCTTCACGACGCCGCCGCGGAGCTGCTCGCTCCCGCCGTGCCGGCGGTGCGGTGACGGCGCTCGCCACTGCAGCCGGGCCGGGGTCGCGCCGGTAGGCTCGCCCCCGTGACACGGCGGTTCTGGCTCGAGACTCTCGGCTGCCCCAAGAACGAGGTCGACTCGGCGAAGCTGACCGGCACGCTGCTCGCCGACGGCATGCAGGCCGCCGCGAGCCCCGAGGAGGCCGACCTCGTCGTCGTCAACACCTGCGCCTTCGTCGAAGAGGCCCGCGAGGAGTCGATCGACACGATCCTGACGCTCGGTGAGCGTCGTCGGGCAGGTGCCGAGCTGGTCGTCACCGGGTGTATGGCTGAGCGGTACGGCGACGAGCTGGCCGACGCGATCCCCGAGGCCGACGCCGTCGTGGGTTTCGGCGTGCCCGTCAGCATCGGTTCGAAGCCGTCGCTGCCGTCGTTCGACCTGTTGAATCTGCCCCGGCCGCGGTCGTCGGTTCCCTGGGCCTACGTGAAGATCGCCGAGGGCTGCGACCGGGCGTGCGGCTACTGCGCGATCCCGTCGTTCCGGGGCCCGCAGCGGTCACGTACGATCGCCGACATCGTCGCCGAGGTCGACGCTCTCGGGGCGCGCGAGATCGTCCTGGTCGCCCAGGACCTCGCCGTGTTCGGGCGCGACCAGGGGGTGGGTGAGCGCCGGATCGTCGAGCTCGTCGAGACCGTCGCAGAGCGCGTGCCGTGGGTGCGCCTGCTGTACCTGTACCCGTCTGATCTCAGCGACGCGCTGATCGACGCCATCTGTGCAACCGGCGTGCCGTACTTCGACCTGTCGCTGCAGCACGTGTCCCGTCCGCTGCTGCGGCGCATGCGCCGCTGGGGCGACGGCGACCGGTTCGCGGCCCGAATGGAGGCCATCCGAGCGCGCGAGCCGGGGGCCGCGTTCCGGACCAACTTCATCGTCGGCTACCCCGGCGAGACCGAGGAGGACCACGACGCCCTCGTCGAGTTCGTGTCGTCCGCCCGTCTCGACTGGTGTGGCTTCTTCGGGTGGTCGCCCGAGGAGGGCACCTACGCGATGGACCTGGACGGTCGTGTCCCCGACGACCTCGTCGCGGAACGTCTCGCGGAGTTGCGTGACATCCAGGACCTCGTCACCGAGGCGCGACGTGACGAATTGATCGGTCGCGAGGTCCAAGTACTCGTGGATGAACCCGGCGTGGCGCGCACCTACCGTGAAGCCCCTGAGATCGACGGCATCGTGACCGTCCCCCACGACCTGACGGTCGGCGAGTTCCACACCGTCGAGGTGGCCGGTGCCGTCGGCCCTGATCTGGTGGGGGAGCGGCCGTGACCTCTGTCAACCCCGCGTCGGAATCGGTGTCGTCGTCGTACGCGTGGCTGTTGCGACCGGCCAACGTCGTCACGCTCAGCCGGATCGCCGCGTCGCCGCTGCTCTTCTGGTTCATCATCGACGCCGAACCCGACCGGGGCGCGTCGTGGGGTGCGTTCATCTTCGGCTGGATCCTGGGTGCGAGCGACGTCTACGACGGCCGCCTCGCCCGTCGCGCCGACGACGTCTCGCGTTCGGGCGCGTTCCTGGACCCTCTCGCCGACAAGATCGTGGTGATCGGGGCGATGGTCTGTCTCGTCGCCGTGGACGGGTACTGGTGGCTGCCGGTCGCGATCATCGCCGCCCGGGAACTGTGGATCAGCGTTCAGCGGGTCCGGTTCGCCCGCGAGGGCCTCGCTGTGCCCGCACGCCGGTCCGCCAAGTACAAGACCTTCGTGCAGGGCCTGGCCCTGGCCATAGCGGTCTTCCCGCCGCTCTCCGACGAGCGCACCGTCGTGGCCGCGGCGCTGTGGGTCGCCGTCGCGTTCACCGTGGCAACGGGACTCCAGTACCTGGTCGACGGCCGGACCGCCACGAGCCACACCGGCGGGTGAGCCGGCTGCGCCGTCCCGTGGGGCCCGGTGGCGTCGCGCGAGTACGGTCCGCACCGTGAACTGTGAAGTCGTGGCGGTCGGCACGGAGTTGCTGCTCGGGCAGATCGTCGACACCAACTCGAGTTGGATCGGCGAGCAACTCGCGCTGAGCGGGATCGATTCGCACCACCAGACCAAGGTCGGTGACAACCTCGCCCGGATGGTCGCCGTGCTGGCACAGGCGTTGGACCGCAGCGACGCCGTGATCTGCTGCGGCGGCCTCGGACCGACCCAGGACGACATCACCCGTGAAGCGATCGCCGCGGTGATGGGCGTCGACCTCGTCCGCGACGACGGCGCGGTCGGACGCATCTCGAGGTTCTTCGCGGACCTCGGTCGGCCGATGTCGGACAACAACCTGCGCCAGGCCGACGTACCCGTCGGCGCTTCGCTGATACCGGTGATGCCGGGAACCGCTCCGGGGCTCGTGTGCCCCGTTGGCGACAAGGTCGTCTATGCCGTGCCCGGGGTCCCCTGGGAGATGCAGCGGATGGTCGGCGAGTTCGTGGTCGAGGACCTGAAGCGACGGGCCGGGATCACCGCCGTCATCGGCTCACGGGTCCTGCGGACCTGGGGGGAGTCCGAGTCCGGTCTCTCAGAGCGGCTCCAGGCCGAGATCGAACGGCTGGACGCCTCCGGCGATGCGACCATCGCGTTCCTCGCGTCGGGCTGGGAGGGCCTCAAGGTCCGGATCACGGCAAAGGCGGACTCGCCGGCCCACCTCGCCGCCGTCCTCGACGCCGAAGAGGCCCGGCTGCGCGCGCTGCTCGGAGACGAGCTCATCTTCGGGGTGGACGACGAGACGATGGAGTCCGTCGTGCTGGACCTGTGTCGCGACGCCGGCCTGCGGCTCGCCACGGCGGAGTCCCTGACCGGCGGGCTCATCGGTGCCCGTCTGACGATGATCCCGGGGGCCAGTGACGTCTTCGTCGGCTCGGTCGTCTCCTACGCCGCAACCGTCAAGCACGACGTCCTGGGTGTGCCCGACGTGCCCGTCGTCTCCGAGGAGGCAGCCGTCGCGATGGCCCGCGGCGTCGCCGACGTCCTCGGCGCCGACTGCGCCATCGCCGTCACCGGGGTGGCCGGCCCGGACCCGGTCGACGGTCTCGCCCCGGGCACCGTGTGGATGGCGACGCTTCTCGACGGCGAGGTCAGCACCCACCGCATGGCGTACCCGACCGACCGGGAGCGGGTGCGCCAGTTCACGACCATCTCCGCCCTGTCGGACCTGCGCGTGCGGCTCCTGCGGCGCGCGCAGCTCGTCGGCTGAACCCCCGTGTCGGACCTGCACGCCGCGATCGACATCGGGACCAACTCGATCCACCTCGTCGTGGCACGGGTGCGTCCCGAAGGTGGCTTCGAGATCGTATCCCGCGAGAAGACGTCCGTACGTCTCGGTAGCGGTCCCGGCGATCTGCGGAGCCTCGAGCCCGACGCCATCGAACGCGGGGTGGAGGCGATCACCCACTACGCGCGCCTGGCCGAGAGCCTCGGAGCGGACGTCACCGCCGTCGCGACGAGCGCCGTCCGTGAGGCCTCCAACCGCGACGAGTTCCTGCGCCGAGTGGCACGGGAGTCCGGGGTGGACGTCGAGGTCATCTCCGGTGTGGAGGAGGCCCGGCTCATCCATCTCGGTGTCCTGCAGGCGGTGCCGGTCTATGACGAGCAACTGTTGCTGATCGACATCGGCGGCGGCAGCACCGAGCTGCTGGTGGGACTCGGCCCCCGCGTCCTGGCCGCACGCAGTGTGAAGCTCGGCCACATCCGACTCACGGACCGGTTCTTCGCGGACGGCCGGTCCCGCTCCAAGAAGGTGGCGGAGTGCCGCCGCTACCTGGCCGCGTTCCTGGCACCGGTGGCCCGTGACATCGCCGAGGTGGGTTTCGAGCGGGCGGTCGGGAGTTCCGGCACGATCGCGTCGATCGCCACGATGGTCGAGCACCACCACGGGCGGGAACCGACGAGGTGGGTGAACAACGCGACCTTCGACCGCGAGGATCTCGGTGTCGTGGTCGACGAGATCCTCGCCGCGAAGACGACCGAGCGGCGAGGCTCGCTCACGGGGCTCGATCCGCGGCGCGCCGATGTCATCGTCGCCGGCGTGTTGCTGCTCGAGGCACTGTTCGACGAGTTGTCGATCCCCGCGATGACCGTCTCGGAGTACGCGCTGCGCGAGGGGGTCCTCCTGGACAGGATCGCGGCGGGTGACCGGGGCGACGTCATGCGCCAGCTGAGCGACATCCGGCGCGACTCGGTGCTGGGCATGGCCGACCGCTTCAGCGCGGACCGCTCCGAGGTCGAGCACGCGACCGACCTGGCGCTCGAGATGTTCGACCAACTCGGCGATCATCACGGCTACGGCTCAGCCGAACGGGACCTCCTCGAGGCCGCGGGCATGCTGCACAACGTCGGGCTGTTCATCTCCCACGCCGCCCATCACAAGCACAGCTACTACGTGATTCGTCACACCGATCAGCTGGTGGGGTTCACCGAGGGCGAGATCGAGCTCATCGCCCAGGTCTCGCGCTATCACCGTCGTTCGGCCCCCAAGACCAGCCACGAACCCTTCGTGGCGCTCGACGAGGCGGACCGTGCCCTGGTGCGGATGCTCGCCGGGCTGCTGCGGGTGGGTATCGCCCTGGACCGCAGCCGGTCCGAGGTCGTCGCCGACGTGGAGTGTCGCCTCGGCGACGAGTTGGAGATCGTCCTTACCATCGCGCCGGGGGCCGACGCCGACGTCGAGATCTTCACGGCCACCGATCGCACGGACCTGCTCGCCGACGCCGTGGGAAGGCCCGTACGGATCGTCGTCGCGTGAGGACGCCGCCGTCCGGTCGTCCGGTCAGCGGTTCTCGCGTCGCCACACGAGCCGCAGACCACTCCAGGTGTCGTCGATGGCGCAGACCTTGTTGTCGACGACGCCGAGGGGGAGCGCCTCGGCGCGCACCACGTCCTCGGTCATGTCGGTGGGCACACCCGAGGCCCGTTTCGGCCAGGCGACCCAGGCTCCACCGGCGGGGAAGATCGCCCGCGTCAGCGGTCCGAGGCGGCGCCGGAACGCGGCCCGCGAGGTGAAGAACACGACCGCCACGTCCACAGCGGCACGCAGGTCGTGGCGGATGACCACGTCGTCGGGCAGCGGGGCGAGGATCTCGCCCAGGTGGTCCGGACCGTCGACGAGGGCCACGGTGTCGCCCGGCGTGATCCCGAGCTTGCGGGCGAGCGGTGTCGACGAATAGCCGGCCATCGCCCGACGCTACCCCGTCGGGAGGTCCCGATTCGTCCGGCGCGGCGCGGGCCTTCGTAGCGTTGGTGCCGCCCCCTGAGGTGTGCGACCTGTTGGAGGCGCTTCCCCGGTGGGAACAGCCTGGGCTGCGTTGGACGAGCCGTGAGCAGTGGCACGTGACCCTGCGGTTCCTCGGGACGGTGGATCTCGACGGGGCGACCCGGGCCCTCGCCGGGTTGGCGTATCCGCCGGTCGATGTCGAGCTGGGACCCACCGTGGAAGTGCTCGGGACCTCGATCGTGATGGTGCCGGCGTCGGGGGTGGACGGCCTCGCGAGGGCCGTGGTGGGCGCCACCGCGAGCGTGGCTGAGGCGCCAGACGGGCGCGACTTCCGGGGTCATCTCACCCTCGCGCGTACGAGGGGCCCGGCGGGCGGTGTCGATCTGATCGGGCACCGGGTGACGGCTCGATTCACCGCGGCAGAGGTCCATCTGATGCGCAGCGAGACGCGCCACGACGGGCCGGTCTATTCGGTGGTGTCGACGGTGACGCTGCGCTGAGGGGCGCGGCAACAGTCGGGTCGGTCCCGGCGGCGACTCATGAGCTTCCGCTCGGGCCTCGTCGGTCAGGCCTCGTCGGTCGAGGGGTCCGCGTCAGCGGCGTCGCGATCGAGGCGCAGCGAGGCCGAGTTCATGCAGTAGCGCTCGCCCGTGGGCCGGGGGCCGTCGGGAAAGACGTGGCCGAGGTGGGCCCCGCAGTTGCCGCACACCGCCTCGGTGCGCACCATGCCGAGGCTGACGTCGCTGTGGCGGTCCACCTTTCCATCGTCGATCTCGGAGTGGAAGCTCGGCCAGCCGGACCCGGAGTCGTACTTGGCCTCGCTCGAGAAGAGGGGCTCGTCGCAGACGACGCAGCGGTAGATCCCAGGGTCCTTCGTGTCCCAGTACTCGCCGGTGAACGCACGCTCGGTGCCGGCCTCCTGGGTGACGTGGTACTGCTCGGGGGTGAGTCGGTGACGCAGGTCGTCGGTGTCGCTGGTGGACATGGTCCTCCTCGTGGAGAGCGGTCCGCGGCGGGTGCGGACCTGCTTCGAAGGTATCAACGCCCCGGGGGGCCGATCCGTTCCCCGAATCGGCCGGATCCGCCCACGCCGGCGAAGATCCGGCGCGTCCGGGCCGAAAGGCTTGATCGAACAACCGTTCGAAGTTACGCTGCTGTCATTCCGGCGCCGGACCGACCCGCTCCGGAGACTGTCACCCCCCGTCCGTAGGGTCGGGTTCAACACGGCTCCGGTGCACGCCGAGCCCGACGACATTCCCCGAAACCCCCGAAGTCACGAGAGGAACGAACAGGTGGAGCGAGAGAAGGCACTCGAGATGGCGATGCGCCAGATCGAAAAGCAGCACGGACAGGGTGCCGTCATGAAGATGGGCGAGAGGGGTATCACCGCCATCGCCTCCATTCCGACCGGTGCGTTGGCGCTGGACCTCGCCCTCGGCATCGGGGGTCTTCCGCGGGGCCGGGTCACCGAGATCTACGGGCCGGAGTCCTCGGGTAAGACCACCCTGGCGCTGCACGTCGTGGCCGAGGCGCAGCGCAACGGCGGCGTGTGTGCGTTCATCGACGCCGAGCACGCACTGGACCCCATCTACTCGCGGGCCATCGGCGTGGACGTCGACGAGCTGTTGATCTCCCAGCCCGACACCGGCGAGCAGGCGCTCGAGATCACCGACACCCTCATCCGCTCGGGTGCGCTGGACGTGATCGTGATCGACTCGGTCGCCGCGCTCACCCCACGGGCGGAGATCGAGGGGGAGATGGGCGACAGCCACGTCGGTCTCCAGGCACGGTTGATGTCGCAGGCGCTGCGCAAGCTCACGGCCAATCTCAACAAGTCGAAGACCATCTGCATCTTCATCAACCAGTTGCGGGAGAAGATCGGGGTCATGTTCGGCTCGCCGGAGACCACTCCGGGTGGACGGGCCCTGAAGTTCTACTCGTCGGTACGTCTCGACATCCGCCGGATCGAGTCCATCAAGGACGGCGTCGAGGTGGTTGGCAACCGCACACGTGTGAAGGTCGTCAAGAACAAGTGCGCCCCGCCGTTCCGTCAGGCCGAGTTCGACATCATGTACTCCCAGGGCATCAGTCGTGAGGGTTCGGTGCTGGACAAGGGCGCGGAGCTGGACATCGTCCGCAAAGCGGGTGCCTGGTACACCTACGAGGGCGAACAACTCGGCCAGGGCAGGGAGAACGCCAAGACCTTCCTGCGTGACAACCCTGAGATGATGGTCGAGATCTCCGAGCGGATCATGGCCGCGGTGCGTCCCGCCGAGGAGCCCGAAGAGGGTGAAGAGGGCTTCAGCGAAGCCGATGAGGAGCCGATCAAGATAGAAGAGTGAAGTATCGCTCTGCCGGCGTCGACGTCCCCTGGGAGTTCTCCCGGGGGACGTCGGCGAACTCTACGCAACGTCGCGTCGCTGAACGGACCAGAGTCCGACGACCGTCGGGACCAGCGCCCAGACCATGAGGCCTCCGACCGCAGAGATCGCGTCCACCTGACTCTCGAGCCCGGCCGCCTCGGCGTCGACCCCGGACAGGGCGATGGCGAGCGGAGCGGGGATCCAGCGGCTGGCGTCGCTGATGAGTTGCACGATCAGTGGCGGGCCGATGACCAGGGCGAGCACCACCCCGACGACTGCCCCGCCGGTGTTGCGGACGACGGCACCGATTCCTCCGCCCAACAGTGCGCCGACCGCGCCCGAGAAGGCTGCCGCGGCGATGACTCGGACCACACCGGCTGCCGAGACGGAGAACCCGAACTCGGTGGTGGTGAGCGAGGCCGCCACTGCGGCCACTGTGAAGCCCGCCCCCAACAGGCCGATGACAGCGCCACCCAGTGCGATCGCGCTCGATTGGGCCGTCGTGGCACGATGCCGCCGTGGGGAGCTCAGGAACGTGGGGATCACCGTGCCATGTGCGTACTCGCGGGACACGGCGATCGCGCCGTAGAGCGCTCCGATGACGGTGGCATTCGCCGCAAAGGCCACCAGGGACCGCTGATCGGCCGCGGTGGAGACGAACGTCTTGGTCCCGTCGAAGTCCTTTCCCCAGATCACGGCGCTCGCCGTGGTTGCGCTGATGGCAGCGAGCACGACGACGAATGCGAGGGGCATTCTCGTCGAGGTGAGCTTGCGGATCTCGGCCCGCAGAAGCCGGCGCCAGATCATGGTCCTGACACCTCCGTAGCGTCGTCGAGGTCGGCTCCGCTCCGATCTCTGGTCCACTCGAGGAATCTGTCTTCCAGCGAACTGGTGTGCGGAGACAGTTCGTACACGGCGATGCCGGCGTCGAAGGCCCTGCGGCCGATCTCGTCGACCGTGAGTCCCTGCACGATGAGGCCGTCGTCTCTCGGTTCGACCGCGGCCCCCGCATCCTCGAGCACGCGTTGTAGCGGTTCCGTAGTCGCTGTGCGGACCCACGCCGTGGCCTCGCGCATGTCGCTGAGAGCGCCGGTCGTGACGAGTTGGCCCTGATTCACGACGACGACGTCGTCGGCGAGCAGCTCCACCTCGCCCAACAGGTGACTCGAGACCAACACGGTGTCCCCTCGGGCGGCCCGGGCGCGCAGTATGTCTCGCATCTCGTGGATGCCCTGGGGGTCGAGTCCGTTCGCCGGCTCATCGAGGATCAGCACGGGTGGGTCGCGCAGCAGAGCGCCCGCGAAGCCGAGGCGCTGACGCATCCCGAGCGAGTAGGCGCCCACCCGACGATCTGCGGCGTCGCCGAGGGCGACCTCCTCGAGGAGGTCATCCACGCGGGACGGGCCCACTCCCGCCGCATCCGCGAGGACCAGAAGATGGTTGCGTCCACTGCGGCCCGGGTGGAAGGCATTCGACTCGAGGAGCGCTCCGACGACCGCTGTGGGGTCACCCATCTCCCGGTACCGGGTGCCGTCGATGGTCACCCGACCGCTGTCGGCTGAAGCCAGATCGAGCATGATCTTCATCGTCGTGGACTTTCCCGAGCCGTTCGGTCCGAGGAACCCGGTCACCCGCCCCGGGCGTGCCGTGAACGAGAGGTCACGCACGACGGCCCGGTCGTGATAGCGCTTGGTGAGGCCATGCACCGTGATTCCCGGTGCCGAGATATCGCTGCTCATCTGACCGACCGATCCGATCTCTGGCTGCGGGCTACGTCGACCGGCGAACATCCGGTCTCACTGCTGTCCCGATGCGCTGCTGCGCGTTGCGCCCCACCGGGACAACTCTCCCAAACCACCTCTCCGGTGATGAGAGTCCAAGGTCCCCGTCGGCGCAGGTTGCGCCGTAGCCTGAATACGTGGCCGACCGCTACCTGGTGCGCACCTTCGGGTGCCAGATGAACGAACACGACTCCGAACGGATCGCGGGTCAGTTGGAGGCCGACGGTCTCGAACCCGCCTCGGGGGTCGACGACGCCGACGTGATCGTTCTCAACACGTGCTGTATCCGTGAGAACGCCGACAACAAGCTCTACGGGCACCTCGGCCAACTCAAGGCCGACACCGCCGGCCGCGATGTGACCATCGCCGTGGCGGGTTGTCTCGCCCAGAAGGACCGCGAGCGCATCCGTGAGCGCGCCCCCCACGTCGACGTCGTCTTCGGCACCCACAACGTCGGCCACGCGGCCGATCTGATCCGTCGCTCGGCCACCGAGGGACCCATCGTCGAGATCCTCGACGAGATCGCCCGCGAGGACGCGGAGACGTTCTCGTCCGCGCTCGGAGCCCGACGCGAGGCGGACTGGGCGGCGTGGATGACCATCCAGATCGGCTGTGACAACAGCTGCGCGTTCTGCATCGTGCCGGCCGTGCGCGGCCCCGAGATCAGCCGCCCCTTCGACGAACTGGTCGCCGAGGCCGAGGCGCTGGCCGCCGACGGAGTGTCCGAGGTCACCCTGCTCGGCCAGAACGTCAACTCCTACGGGCGTGACATCGCCCTCGCGCGGCGTGCGGCGGGTGAGTCCGTCCCCGCCCGACCGATGTTCGCCGACCTGTTGCGGGCAGTCGGCGCGGTCGAAGGGATCTGCAGGGTCCGCTACACCTCCCCGCACCCCAAGGATCTGCGCCCCGAGACCATCGCGGCCATGGCCGAGACGCCCGCGGTGTGCGAACACCTCCACCTCCCGCTGCAGTCCGGTTCGGACCGGGTTCTCGCGGCCATGCACCGGGGCTACACCGCCGAGCGGTACCTGGAGCGCCTCGCGGCGGCCCGTGCCGGCATCGAGGACCTCGCGGTGACCACGGATCTGATCGTCGGTTTCCCAGGGGAGACCGAAGAGGACTTCACCCGCACGCTCGAGGTGGTTGCCGAGGCCGGTTACGACAGCGCCTACACCTTCATCTTCTCGCCCCGCGAGGGCACCGAGGCCGCCGAGATGACTGCGCACTTCGTAGACCGTGACGTGATCGCGGACCGCTTCGAACGCCTGCGCGTCGTCGTCGAACGTTCCGCCACCCTGCGCCACGCGGCGCGGGTCGGACGCGTTGAAGAGGTGGTCGTCGAGGGGCCCTCCAAGCGCGACGCCGCCGTCACCAGCGGGCGGACGCGCCAGAACAAGTTGGTGCACTTCGCGACTGCCGAAACTCTCCGGCCCGGGACCGTCGCCACGGTCCTGATCGAGACCGCGGCTCCCCACCACCTCGGGGGTTCCCTCGTGGAAGTCGTCGCGCGCCCACGGCACCGCACCCGCATCCCGGTGGTCGCCCTCTGAGTCCGCCCGACGCGCCGATCGCAGTGGTGGGTGCCACCGCCACGGGCAAGTCGGCGTTCGCATTCGAGTTGGCGGTGCGGACCGTCGCCGAGATCGTCTCGGCCGACTCGATGGCCGTCTACCGCGGAATGGACATCGGCACCGCCAGCCCGGGTCCCGACGAGAGAACGCGGATACGCCACCACTGCGTCGACGTCGCCGACCCGTCGCAGGACTACACGGTCGCCCACTACCAGGCCGACGCCCGCGCGGCGCTCGCCGCAGTCGACGAGGCCGGGGCCGGGGCCGGGGCGATCCTGGTGGGTGGGACCGGGCTGTACGTCCGCTCGGTCGTCGACGACCTGGAGATTCCCGGGATCTACCCGCAGATCCGCGACGAACTCGGCGACGATCCCGACACGGCGGCCCTCCACCGGCGCCTGACCGAACTGGATCCGGTGGCGGCCGCTCGGATGGAGCCCTCCAACCGGCGCCGGATCGTGCGGGCGCTCGAGGTGACCCTCGGGGCCGGCCGTCCGTTCAGTTCGTTCGGCCCGGGCCTGGACACCCACGGCGCCACCCGGTTCCGTCTCATCGGCATCGCACGGTCACGCGAAGAGATCGACGAGCGGATCGCCCGCCGTTACGAGGCGCAGATGGATGCGGGATTCCTCGACGAGGTGAAGACCCTCGCCGCCCGCCCCGAGGGCCTGTCCCGCACCGCGCGCCAGGCGCTGGGGTACCGCGAACTGCTGGCGCACCTTGCGGGGGAGATGACACTCGCCGCCGCGCTCGAAGAGGCCGTGCGGCGCACCCGGCGCTTCGCCCGCCGCCAGGAACGGTGGTTCCGGCGGGACCCCCGCATCACGTGGCTGGACGCAACGGGTCGAAACCCGCAGTCGCTCGTCGACGACCTCATGGGAGACTCGACGCCGTGCAGATGACGAAGCTCCACGGGCTCGGCAACGACTTCCTCGTCGTGGTCGACGAGACGGCGGCCGGCCCACGCCCGGACGCCGCCTTCGCCGTGGAGGTCTGCGCCCGCCACACCGGTGTGGGTGCCGACGGGCTGATTCTCGCGACGGTGGACCCCTCGGATTCCACCGCTGTGACCATGACCCTGTGGAACGCGGACGGATCGATGGCGGAGATCAGCGGCAACGGGATCCGCTGTCTGGGCCATGCCATCGCCCGCCACCGGAGCGTGGACGACCTCGAACTGACCGTCACGACGGGCGCTGGTCTGCGGCGACTCGCCGTCACCGGCGGGACGCTCCCGGAGGCCTCGGTTCGTACCGAGATGGGAAGCGTGGTCGTCGCCGAAGTCGATGTGTCGGGTGAGGTCCGGGCAGTCGTCGCGGCGGCCGGCCGTGTCGCGACCGCGTCGGTGGGCAACCCCCACGTCGTGGTCGAGGTCCCCGATCCGTCGCTGATCGACCTCGCGACCGCGGGTCCTGCGATCGAAGCCCGACTCGGCCCGATCAACGTGGAGTTCATCGCCGTGGACGGTGGGGCCCGGCGGATCGACCTGACCGTCTGGGAACGCGGCGTGGGCATCACCCAGGCGTGCGGTTCCGGCGCGGTGGCCGCGGCCACCGTGGCGAGTGGCTGGAACGGTTCCACCGGGCCGGTGACGGTGGCGATGCCGGGAGGGATCGTCACCGTGGAGCCTGCGGACCCGGCGATCCTCACAGGTCCGTCGGTGGTCATCGCGGACGTGGACGTCGCATGGCCCCGGGAGTCAGCCCCAGGGTCGGTCGATCATGGGTGAGCCGAGCGAGGAGGCCACGGCCCGTACAGCGCCCGAGACGCACCGTGGCGCATTCGGGGAGTTCGGCGGCGAGTCGGGTGCCTTCATCGAGCGGACGTTCCGTGAGCGCATCGCCATCGTCGGCGTCACCATCCCGCCGGCGGGGATGGAGGAGACCGAGATCTCCCTCGACGAGCTCGAGCGTCTGGTGGACACCGCCGGCGCCGACGTCGTGGCCAGGCTCCACCAGCGGCGCAGCGCGCCGGACGCGGCCACGTTCATCGGCCGAGGCAAGGTCGACGAACTCAAGGCGGAGGCCGAACTGCACGACGTCGACACGGTCGTCTTCGACGACGAATTGTCGCCCGCGCAACAGGCGAACCTGACGAAGATCCTCGGCCGTACCGCCATCGACCGCACCGCGGTGATCCTCGACATCTTCGCCCAGAACGCGGCGAGTCTCGAGGGCAAGGCGCAGGTGGAGTTGGCGCTCCTGCGGTACCGCCTGCCGCGCCTGCGCGGCGGGGGTGTCACCATGAGCCAGCAGGCGGGCGGCATCGGGACCCGTGGTCCCGGTGAGACCCAGCTCGAGGTCGACCGCCGTCGCATCCAGCGCAGGATCAACACGCTTCAGGCCCAGCTGCGCTCCGTTGAGGGGCACCGGGCGACCCAGGCGAAGCAGCGGCAGCGGTCCGCCAACGACGCGGTGGCGATCGTCGGGTACACCAACGCCGGGAAGTCTTCCCTGCTCAACCGTCTCACGGGTGCGGGGGTCGTCGCGCAGGACCGCCTGTTCGCCACGCTCGACGCCACCACCCGCCGCCTGGCCCTTCCGGGTGGCGAGACCGTCTTCGTGACCGACACCGTCGGCTTCATCCGCAAGTTGCCCCACCAGCTGGTCGAGGCGTTCCGTTCGACGCTCGACGTGGTCATCGACGCGGACCTCCTGGTCCACGTGGTCGATTCCTCCTCGGCCGATCCGGAGGCCGAGATGCGCGCCGTCCACGAGGTCCTCGCCGAGATCGGCGCGGGTGACGTCCACGAGCTGGTCGTGTTCAACAAGTCGGACAGAGTGGCCCATGTCGATCGTCTGGTCGCCACCCACCCGGGCAGCGTCGCGGTGTCGGCAGCCACAGGGGACGGGATCGAGCAACTGCTCGCAACGATCGGCGACAGGCTCCGGGCGGCGACCGAGCTCGTCGAGGTGCTCGTGCCGTTCGGCGCAGGTGATGTCATGGCTGAGGTGCACCGTTCGGGCCACGTGCTCGGCGAGCGTCCGGTCGAAGGCGGAATGCTCTACGAGGTCCGTCTCGATGCCGCATCCGCAGGGCGCCTGGCGGAGTGGATCGTCGATCGCGCGGACGTCGAGTGACCGGGGCGGGTCGCCGGGCCGACACGGCGGCCCCACACGTGGTCGAATGGTGCCTGTGAGCGCCCCGGTCTTCGAACTCCCCCCGTACCCCTACGACCGGCTGTCGCCGGCGCTCGAGGCTGCCGCTGCACTCGACGGTGGCGCGGTGGACCTGTCCGTCGGGACACCGTGTGATCCGCCCCCTGCCGCCGTCGTGAAGGCGCTGGGGAACTCGGGTCTCGAACGTGGCTATCCGCCCTCGGTGGGGCTACCGCGGTTCCGCGAGGCCGCCGCGGGCTGGCTGCGCCGTCGCTTCGCGGTGACAGCGGACCCGGCGGCCATCGCCGCGTGCATCGGCACCAAGGAGTTCGTCGCCGGTCTGCCTCAGCTGCTGCACCTCCGTGACCCTGCGCGTGACACCGTTCTGTATCCCGCCGTCTCCTATCCGAGTTACGCCATGGGCGCCTCGCTCGCCGGGCTCCGGGCGGTTCCGGTGCCTGTCGACGAGCAGTGGCGGCTCCGTCTCGCTGACGTCACCGATTCCGACGCCGACCGGGCGCTGTGTCTGTGGGTGAACACCCCCGGCAATCCCGCGGGTGGCCTCGACGACCTCGGCGAAGTCGCCGCATGGGGGAGGGCAAGGGGCGTCACGGTCTTCAGCGACGAGTGCTACATCGAGTTCACCTGGCAGACCCCGTACGGCCCCGGCGGCGGAACCTCACCCGGCCGGTCGATCCTGGAGACGGGCCCCGACGGCGTGGTCGCGGTGCACTCGGTGTCCAAGCGGTCGAACATGGCGGGGGTGCGCTCCGGCTTCTACGCCGGGGACCCGGCGATCGTCCACTGGCTCTCGGAGGTCCGCAAGCACGCGGGTGCCATGACGCCCGGTCCGGTGCAGATCGCTGCAGCGGTCGCGCTCGACGACGACGACCACGTCGAGGCTCAGCGCGTCCGCTACCTCGGTCGCCTGGAGCGGATGGCCGCGCTGCTGGGTCGCATCGGTCTCGACGTCGCCATGCCCGGTGGCGCCTTCTACCTGTGGGTCGCCGCCCCGGGCGGGGACGCATGGGGGCTCACCGAACGCCTGGCCGGCGACCTCGGGATGATCGTCGCGCCCGGGGAGTTCTACGGCGACGCGGGTGCGGGCCACGTGAGGGTTGCCGTCGTGCAACCCGATGACCGCATCGCGCTGCTCGAGCGGCGTGTGGAGGAGTCCGGTCGATGAGCAACGTGCCCCCGCCACCGAGACCCGCACCGCCGCTGCCTCCCGCAGTCGCCGCACTGCGGAGCATGGCGTCACAGGCGCCGGAGCCCCGCACCAATGCCCCCGGCGGCGCCAGGGTCGCAAAGGCGGTCGGTGTCGCGTTGATCGTGGTCGGGATCGGGGTGGGGTTCATCGTCGTCCTCGCCGGACTCGCGAGCCTCGATGACAAGGTGGCCGGCTTCGCCCGCATCCAGACACCGAGCGTCACCGATGTGATCCTCGACGAGGGTGGGACCTACACGATCTACGAGGAGGGTCTCGGCCTCGAGGTGGACGGTGAGACGCCGCTGGGGATCACCGTCGAGCGCATCGGTGGTGACGAGATCGATCTCGATCTGGCCGACGCAGACGTCACCTACGACAGCAACGGGCGCAGCGGCGCAGCGTTGTTCACATTCGATGCCCCCGGGGCAGGCACCTACCGCTTCACGGTCGAGGGGTCACTGGACGCCGCGGCCGAGCAACTCGCCGTCGGACGCAGCGTCGCAGGTGACTTCATCGAGTCGATCGTCATCGGGGTGGTCGTCGGTGGTGCGGTCGCACTGATCGGCGTCATCGTCCTCATCGTCGGCTTCATCCTCGACGTCAAGGCGGCCGCGCGGCGTCGGTCGGGAAGGTCGGGTCGGTCAGAAGGGTCGGGTCGGTCTGGACGCTCGCCCACCGCCCGACGGTCGGCGCCGCTGCGCGAATCGGAGGAGCGCCACGGTTCCCGGCCCGACAGGTCGAGGGGTTCTCTGGCGGAGCGGGGGCGTCAGGCCCGCGCCGACGTCGATCGGGCCAGGGGGGTCCTCGCCCAGGCTCGTACCGACGCCGCTGATGCCCGTCAGGCGGCCACCGACGCCGCCGAGGACATCCGCGACGAGGTGGCCCGTGCCCGCGACGAAGCCCGTGGCATCGGTGACGGCGCCCGTGACGACGCCCGTCGGGTGGCCGCCGAGGCCGCGCGGGCCGCCCGCGACGAGGTCGTCGGAGCCGCCGACGAGGCCCGTGCGATCGGTGGTGGCGCGCTCGCCGATGCCCGTGAGATCGCCGCTGGGACCGCGGCCGGTGCGGTGGCCGGCCTGGCGGCGGGTACGGCGGCATCGACGGTGCGCGACGACATGAATCGCATCCGGACGGTCGCAGATGACGCAGCGTCGCAGCTCCGGGAGGTCGCTGACCGCACGAGGGACGATGTGCGCGGGGTGGGCGAGGACGCGGTCGCGGACGTGCGCAGCGTGGGCGATGGTGCGGTCGCCGATGCCAGGGACCTCGCGGGACGTGTGGACGAGGTGGTCACGGGTGACACCACCAGGGGTGTGGCGGACGCCGCCGAAGCGGTCCGGCTCCTGGCCGACGCGTCACCGGAGGAGGCGGCCGACCTTCTGGTGCGCATCGGTGAACTGACCGACCTCGGCACCGGTGTCGGTGGGGGATCGGGTGTCGCCGAGCGCCCGGAGGAGAGCGGGATCGAGTTCGACCTGGGTGACGCTCCCCAGCAAGGCGACCGGTGGGCGCCGGCACCGCCCCCGCCGGATTCGGCGGTGGCGGTCGTCCCGGCGGAGTCGACCGCGGTGGCCTCGGTCGCCGTGACCGGCCAGGTGCGGCCCGACCACTCGCTCTCGGTGGCAGGGCTCGGTGCCGTCGGCGGCGGCCTCACGGGCGAGACGCGCTGGGATGCCGACACCGTCTCGCTGACGGTGGCCGGCCTCTCGGACACGTCCGGCGGCTCCCCTGCCGGCGGGGTCTCCGCGACGCCCACCTACCTGCGTCCGGTCTTCGCGGATCCGGTGCTCGCGGCCGGTGGCGTCCACGAAGCCGTCGTCGATCTTCCCGACATCGATCTGCCGACGCCCGACCTCGACGTCGCCGACCTCGATGTCGCGGACCTGGACGTGGGCAGCCTCGCAGATGCGGCCGGTGACGTGGGGCCCCAGCGCTAGCCTGCCGGCCATGAGCGACCTCGCCGCAAGCATCGATGAACTCTGGGAAGCCCGCGACACCCTCGGTCCCGACAGCACCGGTGCCGTCGCCACGATCCACGAGGCGATAGGCCTGCTCGACCGTGGTGAGGCGCGGGTCGCAGAGATCGGCGCGGACGGTGAGGTGGTGGTCCACCAGTGGTTGAAGAGGGCGATTCTCCTGCTGTTCCGGGTGTCGACGATGTCGACCACCGAGGTCGGTCCTTTCGAGTTCGTCGACAAGATCCCGCTCAAGACCGACTACGCGAGCCGCGGGGTGCGGGTCGTGCCCGGTGCATCGGCCCGGTGGGGCAGTTACCAGGCGCCAGGCGTCGTGATGATGCCGAGCTACGTGAACATCGGTGCCTACGTCGGCGAGAACTCGATGGTCGACACGTGGGCCACCGTCGGTTCCTGTGCCCAGATCGGCCGCAACGTGCACCTCTCCGGCGGTGTGGGCATCGGTGGTGTCCTCGAACCGCCCCAGGCCGCTCCGGTCATCATCGGCGACGAGTGTCTGATCGGCAGTCGCTGCATCGTCGCCGAGGGTGCCCGGGTGGGGGAGGGCTCGGTGCTCGGCGCGGGCTGCGTTCTCACGGCGTCCATTCCGGTGATCGACACCGCGACGGGTGAGGAACTCGGCCGCGGTGTGGTCCCGCCGTGGTCCGTGGCGATCTCCGGCACGCGGCCGCGTTCGTTCTCCGGCGGAGACTTCGGACTACCGGCGGTCCTGGTCGTGCGGCGCCTCGCCGAGGGCGAGCGCCATGACAAGTCGGCGCTCGAGACGATCCTGCGCGACCACGGCGCAGCGACCTGACCGTGACGGCGGACCTTCTCGTCGCCACCGCGGACCTGGTCGACATCGCGTCGGTCAGCCGGGCCGAGCAGGCCCTGGTGGGACATCTCGAGGAACGTCTGCGCGCGCTCGGACATCTCGAAGTGGCGAGAGTCGGCGACAACCTGGTGGCCCGCACGGACCTGGGGCGCTCTCAGCGGGTCGTTCTCGGCGGTCACACCGACACGGTGCCGCCCGATGGGAACGCTGCGGCCGTGATCGACGGTGACACGTTGTCAGGTGTCGGTTCCGCCGACATGAAGGGCGGCCTGGCCGTGATGATGGATCTGGCCGAGACGGTGGTCGATCCGGTGGTCGACGTGACGTGGGTGCTGTACGCACGTGAGGAGATCGAGATCCGCCACAACGGTCTGCGTGAACTCGCCGCGGCCAGGCCGGATCTCCTCCGGGCCGACTTCGCCGTTCTCGGTGAACCGACCGACGGCGTGATCGAGGGCGGTTGTCAGGGCACGCTGCGGGTCGACGTCACGGTGCGCGGTGCACGTGCGCACACGGCGCGGGCCTGGATGGGAACCAACGCCATCCACCGTCTCGGCGCAGTGCTGGACCTGATCGGGGCAGTCGAGTGTCGCCGTCCGGTGGTCGAGGGTCTCGAGTACCGCGAAGCTCTGCAGGCGGTCGCAGTAACCGGTGGGGTGGCCGGCAACGTGGTTCCCGACGCCGCCACGGTGACCGTTGCGCACCGGTTCGCTCCCGACCGCAGCGTGGACGAGGCGCTGTCGTGGGTGCAGGAACGACTGGGGGAGGTTCTGGCCGAGGGCGACACGGTGGAGTTGGTGGAGGCGGCCCCGGCCGCACGTCCGGGCCTCGACCACCCTCTTGTCGCCGACTGGATCCGCCGGACGGGTCTGGCCACCAGGGCGAAGCTCGGTTGGACCGACGTGGCCTTCTTCAGTGAACAGGGCGTGCCGGCCGTGAACCTGGGACCCGGTGACCCCACCGTCGCCCACACGGCGACCGAGCACGTGACACGTGCATCGCTCGAGCGGACCCACGCCGTCCTCGTCGACCTCCTGACGCACTCCTGACCGGGTTCGGCATTCGCTGCTGACAGCGTTCTGTCCGCGCGTGCGGACCGCGGCGTGCGGCCTCAGAGCTTGCGCATGACCGTGACGACCTTGCCGAAGATCTGGACGTCGTTTCCGGGCAGGACGATGTCGGTCATCGTCGGGTTGGCGGGTTCGAGCACGACGGTGGCGCCCTTGCTCCGCAGGGTCTTGACCGTGGCTTCGTCGCCGGGGATCCCGGCCACCACGATGTCGCCGACGGCTGTGTCCGTGCCGGCCCGGGCGACGACGAGATCGCCGTCGAGGATGCCGACGTCGATCATCGATTCGCCTCTGACACGCACCATGAACAGGTCTCCGTCGCCGCAGAGGTCCGAGGGGATGGGGAGCAGCTCCTCGAAGTTCTGTTCCGCCAGGACGTCGGTTCCCGCGGCGACGTCCCCGACGAGTGGGACGTGGCGTACGGGGCGGCGCTCGAGGGCCGCCCCGGTGGAGGCGTCGAAGAGGACCTCGATGGCGCGGGGCTTGGTGGGGTCCCGGCGCAGGTAGCCGAGGCGCTGCAGCGAGGAGAGGTGGGAGTGGACGGTGGACGGCGACGTGAGCCCGACCGCCTCGCCGATCTCACGTACCGACGGTGGGTACCCCCGCTCGCGCTGCATCTTGTCGATCACGCCGAGGATCTCGCGTTGGCGGGCGGTCAGGTCGTCGTCGCTGGGTGCGTTCTCGGACATCGGTGGGTCCTCCGGTCTCGTCGACGTCACCACTTGACATCGAACATCTGTTCGTGTCAGGGTATCCCCCGAACGGGTGTTTGTCGAACCGATGTTCGTCGAACATTCGTTCAGAGTCAAGGATTTCCCGGTGAGACGGTCCTCTCTCCCACCCCACGAAGCTCGTCGAGCCGGGGAATCCCACCACCCCGGGGACGGCGTCGAGCGGAGCGGCGCCGCCCCCGGGCGTCACTGTCACACCCCAAGAGGATGATCACGACATGGCCCACGCCTTCCGCATCGAACCGACCGAACCCCTCGCACCGGCCACCCCCCGGCAACGCCTGGTGCCCGTCACAGCGACGGCGTCGTGTCGTCCACGCCCTGACCGGGCGCAGCGTCGTGGCGGGTCCCTGGACCCCGTCACGGCGATGGACACCGTCATCGCGGGTATCAGGGTGCGTCGGGGCGCTCCCTATGCGCGGCGTCGGTTCGCCGCCGTTCTGGTCGTGGTCGTCGTGTGTCTCGGCGCATGGACCCTCGCGTCCGCGGTCGGGTCGGCTCTCGGCGCACCGTCCGTCGCCGGCGCGGTCGAGGCTGATGCCGCTTCACTCACGGCGGAGGCGCCGACGTCGGTCGTGGTCCGGCCCGGTGACACCGTCTGGGCCCTGGCGGCGCGCATCACCGACGGTGACGGTGACCTGCGCCCCGTGGTGGACGGCCTCGTCGAGTACCTCGGCACGTCCACGCTCACCGCGGGCGAGCGCATCGAGCTCCCCGCCTCTCTGGGGTCGTGAGCGCCCCAGTCGGGCTGGATCGTCGCCCGGTCGGCGGCAGCGCGCACCAGCCGGGTGAGCAGGACGCCCTCGTCCATCGCAACGTGTGCGAAGGAGAATCCGCGGGTTGTGGCGGTGGTGCCGTTGACGATGCGCATCGCGTCGCCCCCCACCACCAGCGGGTCGATCGTCAGACACCACTCGTCGATCACATCCGCGCCCACCAGGGCAGCGTTGAATCCGGGGCCGCCTTCGGCCATGACGAGGTTCATCCCACGCTCCGCCAGCATCTCGAGAAGTGCCACCGGGTCCACGCGTCCGCTGCCGAGGCTCACCACCTCGGCCACGTCGGCGAGAGCGTCGCGGCGTTGCGGGGGGGAGTCGTTCGTCGTGACGATGAGCGGACGGTGCCCGTCGGCGAACAGACGTGCCTCCGGCGACAACGACAGGCTCGCGCTCACCACGACGATGCGCGGGATCGGGTCGAGGCCACGGTCGGTGCGCCACGCCCGCGTCGCCTCGTCGGTGCGGGGAGGGCCGTAGTCCTCGTCACGCGCGGTGCCGGCGGCCACGAGTACGGCATCGGGAAGTCGTCGCAGTGCCGTGAAGACCCGGCTGTCGGGGTCGCCGCCCAGGCTGCCCGACAGCCCGTCCACCGTGGCGGCGCCGTCGATGCTCTGGACCATGACCGCCATCACCCACGGCCGGCCGTCGTGGGGTGGCCGTCGGGGGGCGGCGTACAGGTCACCCACGTCGACGTCGCGGCGGTGCTCGGGCCAGAGGAGGTCCACGACCGGCGAGGTTATCTGCCGGTACCGAAGGGCCTGTGGAGAGGTGGCGCGATTTCCACACCCATTTCCACACCCAACGGGGTGATCTCCCCTTTTGGTCCACAGGGTGGAGTCCTTATCCTGCGTGTCGGCGACGGGCCGGGCAGCGAGAGCCGGAATGGTGGCAGGCGTCTACCGTTCATGGTGGGTCAGACGGCTCCTTGGGGGTTGGCGAGCGCCCTCCTCTCCGGAGGAGCGCCCGCTCCCGTACCTGGCATCGAGATGTCCGGACCCGTCGCCTCGACCGCCACCGCCGTCGTCGAACCACCGACCACCGTCGGACCACCGCCCGGAGACACACCATGACGCTCGCCCACGACGACACCTCCACCCGATTCGAGCGTTACTTCACCGCGTCGGGTGTGCACCCCTTCGACACGGTCCAGTGGCACCGCGTCGAGGCGCGCATCGAGAACCCCGGCACGGGAGCGGTCGTGTTCTCCCAGCCCGACGTCGAGTTCCCCACCTCCTGGTCGGCCACGGCGGTCAACATCGTCTCGCAGAAGTACTTCCGTGGTGGGCTTGGAACGCCCGAACGGGAGACGTCGCTGCGGCAGGTCATCGGCCGGGTCGTGGACACCATCACCGAATGGGGACGGGCGGGTGACTATTTCGCCGACGACGCGGACGCCGAGACCTTCGCGGCGGAGCTCACCTACCTGCTCCTGCACCAGCGGGCGGCCTTCAACTCGCCGGTCTGGTTCAACATCGGCGTCGAGGGGGTGCCGGCCCAGTCCTCGGCGTGTTTCATCCTCTCCGTCGACGACACGATGGACTCGATCCTCAACTGGTACGTCGAAGAGGGAAAGATCTTCAAGGGCGGTTCGGGAGCGGGCTGCAACCTGTCGCGGATCCGCTCGTCACGGGAGACCCTCGGTGGGGGAGGCCACCCGAGCGGGCCGGTCAGCTTCATGCGGGGTGCTGACGCCTCGGCCGGGACGATCAAGTCCGGCGGCAAGACGCGCCGCGCCGCGAAGATGGTCATCCTCGATGTCGATCATCCCGACGTCGAGGACTTCATCTGGTGCAAGGCCCGTGAGGAACGCAAGGCCCGCGCGCTGCGCGACGCCGGGTTCGACGTGGACCTCGACGGCGCGGACTCCCACTCCATCCAGTACCAGAACGCCAACAATTCGGTCCGCGTGACGGACGAGTTCATGAAGGCCGTCGTCGACGGGGACCACTTCGATCTCCTGGCCCGCACCACGGGCGAAGTCACAGAGAGCGTGCCGGCGGCCGACCTCTTCCGCCAGATCGCGCAGGCGTCGTGGGAATGCGCCGATCCGGGGGTCCAGTTCGACACGACGATCAACCGGTGGCACACCACTCCCACGGCGGGGCGGATCAGCGCCTCCAATCCCTGCTCGGAGTACATGCACCTGGACAACTCGGCATGCAACCTCGCCAGTCTCAACCTGTTGAGCTTTCTCGACGACGACAACCATTTCGACGTCGAGGCCTTCCGTGCGGCGGTGGGAGTCGTGATCGCCGCGCAGGAGATCCTGGTCTCGCGCTCGCACTACCCCACAGAGGCCATCGCAGCCAACGCCCGGGCCTTCCGGCAGTTGGGCATCGGCTACGCCAACCTCGGTGCGCTCCTGATGAGCCTGGGGATGCCCTACGACTCCGACGAGGGCCGTGCCCTGGCGGCAGCCATCACCGCGACGATGACCGGCCAGGCCTATCTGACATCGGCCAGGCTGGCGGCACGGCTCGGCCCCTTCGACGGCTACGCCGCGGACAGCGACGCAACGCTGCGGGTCCTGCGGATGCACCGCGGGGTGCTGGAGGGCATCGACGCCGGCCACGTCCCCGCGGACCTGCTCGAGGCGGCCCGGGAGGTCTGGGACCAAGCCTGTGAGGCCGCCAGCGAGTGCGGCGTGCGCAACGCCCAGGTGAGCGTGCTCGCTCCCACCGGGACCATCAGCTTCATGATGGACTGTGACACCACCGGCATCGAGCCCGACCTCGCGCTGATCAAGTCCAAGAAACTCGTCGGTGGCGGGACCATCTCGATCGTCAACCACTCCGTGCGGCGCGCACTCGAGACGCTCGGCTACGGGCCCGCCGAGGTGGCGGCCATCGTCGCGCACGTCGACGCCCACGGGACCGTGCTCGGCGCTCCACACCTGTCGGCGGACGACGTCGCGGTGTTCGCATGCTCGATGGGTGACAACGTGATCGGCGCCTACGGGCACATCGCGATGATGGGCGCCGTGCAGCCGTTCCTGTCCGGGGCCATCTCCAAGACCGTGAACCTGCCCGAGTCGGCAAGCGTGGACGATGTCGAAGGCCTCCTGCTCGAGTCCTGGCGCCTCGGCCTCAAGGCCGTCGCGGTCTACCGGGACAACTGCAAGGTCGGCCAGCCCCTGTCCGCGTCGGGTGGATCGTCGACCGCGGCTCCCGCCGACGTCGCGGCAGCCGTGACGTCGGTCGCGGCGGCGCCGGTGCGCCGACGCCTGCCGCGTGCGCGTGCATCACGGACGTTCGAGTTCCGTGTGGCGGACTGCAAGGGCTACGTGACCGTCGGGGAATACGACGACGGGCGGCCGGGTGAGATATTCGTGAGGGTCTCCAAGCAGGGATCCACCCTGGCCGGGATCATGGACGCGTTCGCCATAGCGGTCTCCCACGGCCTGCAGTACGGGGTCTCACTCGACGCCTACGTGCGGGCCTTCGTCGGGATGAGGTTCGAGCCCGCCGGAATGACCGACGACCCCGACATCCGTATCGCCGCGAGCATCGTGGACTACCTGTTCCGTCGCCTGGCGCTGGAGTACCTGTCGGTCGAGGAGCGGGCGGAGCTCCACATCTTCTCGACCGACGAGCGGCTGCAGCCCACTCTGCCGGGCGTCGAGGAATCGACGACGCAGACCTCCCAGGGCCTCGACTTGGCGCCCGATCCGCCCTCGGACCGCGGCTCGGTCCGGGACCCGGGCCATGTCGCTCCCGCGTCCGCATCCACCACGGCGCCCTCGGGGGCCGTGGATGCCAACTCGCCGCTGTGCATGTCCTGTGGCGGAAGGATGGTGCGAGCCGGGGCCTGTTACGTGTGTTCGGGCTGTGGCTCCACGAGCGGGTGCAGCTGAAGTAGCGACCCGCTCAGGGCCGTGAGCCGGCGGCACTGGGGCGACCCGCAACGTACTCATCGACGTCGAGCAGCGGCCGGCGCTCGCTGACGTCGATCTCGACGGGCGTCCGCCCTGGTCGGATCAGCACCCGTGACCAGCCCGGCTCGTCGACGACGCCCGCCCGCGCCAGAACCGTGTGGAGGATCTCGGCGGCCTGGACCGACAGTTCGTGCAGCGGCCGGTTGCGGTGGGCGCGCTCGCCGAGGTCGACCTGCACGATCGCTCCGGTTCCCCAGCGCCGATCGGTGTCGATCAGCAACGCGATGTCCACCCCGTATCCCTCGACGAACGGCAGGCGTTCAGCGGCGGTGCGCCGCAGCGCATACTCACCGCCGAGCGGCTGCTGCACCGTCGCCAGACGGGGGAACATCAGCGACAACGTTGGTCGGGCGACGAGTTCGGTCGTGCGGCCGCCCTCGCCCGGCTGTCCACCGAGGAGTCGCTCGTAGAAGCCCTTCACCAACTGGACGGATTCGTCGAGCACGAGAGGGCCCACGAGGCGGGTGATGTAGTGCGGGCCGAACGAGTGCAGGTCCGCGTCACAGAACACGATCAGGTCCGCGTCGGTTGCCGCCACGCTCTTCCACAGGACGTTTCCCTTGCCGCGCCCCGGGCCTTCACCTGCGAGGACGTCGGAGACCGACACGACGCGCGCCCCCGCATCGGCGGCCACGGCCGCGGTCGAGTCCGACGACTGGTCGTCGATGACGACGAGCTCGTCGACGATCGTGGCGGCCGGGGACATGAGCGAACTACGGATCTCCTCGCAGATCGCCCCGATGGTCGACGCCTCGTCGCGGGCGGGGAGGCACACCGCCACCGTCATGGCGCCCTTGGCCGCGGCGACGATCTCGGTGGTCACGGCGTCGACGGGGACGACGCGGATGCCGTCGTCGGGGACTCCTGGCAGTTCGTTGTCCGCAGACGTCATCGGATCCCCAACAGGCGCAGGAACGACGGGGGTGGGGAATGGTCGCCGTCACGCAACAGTGCAGCGCGTTCGACGTTGACGGCGTCGTAGTGGCGATCGGGCCACGAGTCCCACGGGCCGGACGCGATCGCGCCCGGATCACCGTCGGCCTCGACGCAGGCACGCAGATACCCCTGCAGTGTCCGAACCTCGGGCTCGCCGCCGACCGGGCCGTGACCGGGCACGATGGTGGTTCCCCATTCGAGGATCTGGTCCAGCGAAGCGAGCCAGGCGGCCGGGTCCGCATCGTGCATCAACGGCGTCGAGGCGAACGTCGCAACGGCTCCGGCGAACACCACCCGGGCGTCGGGCACCTGCACGATGAGGTTCTGGGCCGACTGGGCGTGCAGCGGTGCCGCGACGGCGCTCGGTGTGATCCACGCGGCTTCCGTGACGAGATGGGTGACTGGACGCGTCTCGATCCCGGTGAGCTCGGCGGCATGCGCGGGGTACAGCGCCTGGCAACCCTCGACGTTGGGTGGCTGATCCAGGTGGGCGCTGATCTGTTCGCTCCCGTAGATGGCAGGCAGCGGAAACGCCGAAGTCCCGCCGACGTGGGCGATGTGGCTGCTCGTCAGCACGACCCGTCGGATCGGCCGCTCGAGGGCCGCGCACGCCGTGGCGAACTCGACCGCCTGCGCGGGCGACAGGAGCGTGTCGACGATGGTCAACCCGTCCTCGTCGACGACCACGCCGGCGTTGGGGGCACCTGCTCCGCCCTCCGCAATCCACGCGTACACGCCGGTGGCGAGCTGGGTCAGAGATGACACCCACCCAGCATGACCGATTCGCGGGGCATTACCACAGTCCGTCCGGCCGACGAAATCTGTCCGGTGCGACACCGTTTGTCCCGCAGGGCCCTCTAACATCTGGCCCCATGGTGCGAATGCGTAAGCGTGTGATGGCCCTGTTCGCAGTGATCCTGCTGTTGGCTGCCGCCTGCAGCGGCGGAAGCGAGCCCGAACTCGTCGCCGACCCGTCGCCGACGGAATCGCCGACCGAGGTCGTGGCCGACTCGACGCCGACGCCGACGGCCACCGAGGAACCGACCGAAGACGCCACCGAGGAACCCACCGAAGAACCCGAGGAGACCCTCAACAACGTCATCTTCGCCACGGGTTCGGTCCGGCAGGTGACCGCCTACGACGAGGTCGGCGGCGATCCCGTCCCGACGGATCTCGCCATGACCAACCCCACGTACTTCGGCAACCAGCTCGCCTTCCGGGTGGTCGACGGCGAGGAGGGCGACGAGTGGGTGCAGGTGCTCCTACCCACCCGTCCCAACAACACGCTCGGCTGGGTGAACACCGAGGGCTTCAGCTGGGAGACCAACAATTTCCGTGTCGAGGTCAACGTGACCGAGACCAGCGTCGTCGTCTACGAGGGCGACGACATCGTCACCGAGTCGCTCGCCGTGGTGGGCCGTCCCGAGCGGCCCACGCCGGTCGTCACCACCTACATCGACGAGAAGATCTCCAACGCCAACGGGGCGTTCGGTTCCGCCTACGGCACCTGGATCGTGAGTCTCGCGGCATTCTCCGACACCCTCGAGTGGTTCGACGGTGGTGTGCCGAAGATCGCCCTGCACGGGACCAACGCCCCCGACCTCGTCGGTCAGCGACTCTCGTCGGGATGCGTGCGTCTCCCCAACGAGATCATCGACCTCATCGCGGAGAACGTGCCCGTCGGTACCCGCGTCGACATCGTCGCCTGATCCGTCCCGGCGGGGTGACCCGGCGGCGTGTCATCGGATGACATCCTCGGTGGTGTGAACCGCCGCGAGAGCGTCGTCTGGGCGCGACGAACCGGGAAGAACATCTTCGAGGTCGGCCGAGAGGTCGCCCGCGAATGGAAAGACGATCGCGCGACGGGCGTCGCGGCCGAGATCGCGTTCTGGGTCGTCCTGTCGATCTTCCCGGCACTTCTGGTGGTCGGTTCGGTCCTCGGTTCCCTCGAGACGTTCCTCGGCGACGACCTCGCCATGCGTGCTGAGGACCGCATCGTCACGGAGTTGCGTGACGTCCTCGGCAGCGACTCCAACGGCATCATCAACGCCACCGAGGACATCTTCTCGGGCACGAGCACCGGGGTTCTGACCATCGGACTCCTGCTGGCGGTCTTCACGGCGTCGCGGGGTTTCGCGGCCATCGTGCGGGCGCTCGACATCGCCTACGACATCGAGGCGTACCGGTCGTGGACCCACGAACGCGTCACGGGCTTCGTGCTCGCGTTCGGGACACTCATCATCGGCGCCGCTGTCCTGACGATGCTCGTGGTGGGTCCGCTGTTCGGCGCAGGGTCCGACCTCGCGGACGACCTCGGCCTGGGTAGTTGGTTCGCGCTGGCGTGGGACTGGGCACGCGCGCCGCTCGCGTTCGTCGTTCTCATCGGCTGGGCGGCGACGATCTACCACATCGGACCTCTGCACCACACCCCCTGGCGGTGGGACCTGCCGGGAGCTGCCCTCGCGGCACTGTTCTGGCTGGCGTCGTCGGTCGGCTTCGGGTTCTACGTCCAGGTCAGTTCGAGCGGCGGCAACGCCATCTACGGCGTAGTCGGTGGCGTCCTCCTGTTGTTGTTGTGGGTCTACGTCCTGTCGCTCGGACTGATCCTGGGTGCGGAACTGAACCAGGTTCTCGCGGATCGTCACGACGTCCGGATCGCGGGATCGCGGTCCGTCCCGGCGTCGGAGCGGATCGCCATGATCCGAGCGTGGTGGCGGCGCAGGGCGTCGCGCCGAACTAGCGTTTCCTGAAGAGACGCGGCGACAGGGCGACACGGGTGGACAACGAGGTGGAGGCCTACCTGGGCCGGGTCGAGCGGACGTTCGCCTTCATCGACCTCTCCGGGTTCACCCGGTTCACCTCTATCGAGGGTGACGAACGGGCGGTGATGCTGCTGGCGTTGTTCCGGCGGTGCGTGCGGGAGTCGGCGGCCCGCCGCAGTGTCCGGATCGCCAAGTGGCTCGGCGACGGAGCGATGCTCGTGGGATCCGAGGCAGACCGGGTGGCGCTGACCGCCCTCGAGGTGGCGGAGTTCGTGAACCGGTCGAGTCCCCTTCCCCTGCGCGGAGGTATCGCCACGGGTCCTGTCATCTTGTTCGAGGGCGACGACTACATCGGCGATGCCGTGAATCTCGCCGCCCGCCTGGCCGACGTGGCGGGCCCGGGCGAGGTGGTGAGCGATCAGCGCACCTCGGACGTGGCGTGTGGGGTCGTGACGTGTGATCCGCTCGGACTGGTCCCCGTCGAGGGCCTGGCGACGCCTGTGCGGGTGTATCGGCTCCACCTGGGGTCCGGCGTGGCGGGAGTGTCCGGCGACGCACCCTGACGCCACGGTTCGCGTCGACCGCGGCGGTAGGATCGTTCCTGGCGCCAATGGCGCCGGTAAGCATCCGCCAGACCGATCGAAGGACCGTGACTGATTCCTTCCGCGATCTCGGCGTCGACACCACGATCGCGGATGCCCTCGAAGCAAAGGGCATCGCGACACCGTTTCCGATCCAGCGCATGACGATCCCCGACTCGCTGGCCGGTCGGGACGTATGTGGCCGGGCGAAGACCGGCTCGGGTAAGACGCTCGCATTCGGGATACCCCTCGTTCAACGCGCCACCCCTGCCGAGGCGCGCCGCCCGACCGGCATCGTCCTGGTGCCCACCCGTGAGCTCGCCCTGCAGGTGTACGGCGAGCTGAAGCCCCTGGCTGCCACGCGTGACCTCACCGTCGTCGCCATCTACGGCGGCGCCAGCATGGAGGACCAGATCACGGCCCTGGCCAAGTCGGCGTCCATCGTCGTCGCCACCCCGGGTCGCCTGATCGACCTCGTGGAACGCAAGGAGGTCTCGCTCGCAGCGGTCGACAAGGTCGTCGTGGACGAGGCCGACCGCATGGCCGACATGGGCTTCCTGCCCCAGGTCGAGTGGCTGTTGCGCCAGATCGACGGCCGCCACCAGACCCTGTTGTTCTCGGCCACGCTCGACGGCGTCGTGAGCGGCCTGATCCGCCGCTATCAGACCGACCCTGCGATGCACGAGCTCGACGCCTCGGCGCCGACGGTGGAGCAGCTGCACCACCGTTTCATCACCGTCCACGAGATGGACAAGGTGAAGGTGGCCGCGGAGATCGCCCGTGCCTCCAAGCGCACGATCATCTTCGTCCGCACGAAGTTCCGCTGCGACAAGGTCGCCGAGCGGATCAGCGCACTCGGTGTCGACGCGCAGGCCATCCACGGCGATCTTCGCCAGACGGCCCGCGAGAAGGTGCTGAACAAGTTCACGAAGGGCGATCTCCCCGTGCTGGTGGCCACTGACGTCGCCGCCCGCGGGATCCACGTGGACGACGTCGAGACGGTCATCCACTACGACCCACCTGACGACCACAAGTCGTACCTGCACCGTTCGGGCCGCACGGCCCGCGCCGGCGACACCGGCGTCGCGGTGACGCTGGTCCTGTGGAACGAGGAGCTCGACGTGAAGCGGCTCCAGTCCCGTCTCGGCCTGGATCTGCCGCTCGTCGAGATGTTCTCCAACGACGAGCGACTGAAGGATCTGGTCGCGTGGGACGGTCGGGACTCGGTCACCTGAGCGATCCGCTCCGCGGACTACTCGCGGAGCTTCCAGCTCACGACGCCGCGGGCGCTGCGCCCGCACTGCTGAACGGCCTTTGTGTCGCCCTGGCGGAGCTGTCCCTGGGCGTCCCTGAAGTGGGGGCGCCATTCGCAGCGGAGGTCGATGACGAAATCTTCGACCTGGTCGCGCCCCATGTCGTCGACGTGATCCCCTCGCAGGTGCCGTGGCTGGTCGTCGCCGCCCACGAAGCGTCATTACCGGGGGAGGTGCGTCACGGCCGCGGCGTCCATGCGACGCCGCCCGAGGTGGGAATCGGTCTGTGTCGGGTGCTCTTCGCCCACGTCGACCGCGCCGACCCGCCGCGTGTCGTAGACCACTCCGTCGGTGCCGGAGCCTTCCTTCTCGCCGCTGCGACCGTCCTCGCCGAGGCCGGCGTGGAACCCGACCGGATCGTCGGCGACCTGTTGTTCGGCTGCGACGTGGACGACACGTCGCTGTCGCTGGCCCGCTGGGTGCTCGCTGCATGGGCTCTGAGTGCCGGAGGCTGTGTGCCCGCAACGGCGTCGTCGAATCTGCGGATCGGCGACGGTCTGTCTCCGGGGACCTTCGCTGCGGAGGCCCCCTTCGACGCTGTCGTCGGAAACCCGCCGTTCCTCTCGCAGCTCTCCTCGACGACGGCGCGCAGCGAGCAGGAACGCCGTGCGTTGTCTGGTCGCTTCGCCGGGGCCGTGGGCGGCTACGCGGACACGGCGGCGGCCTTCGTCGCGCATGCCGTGGAGCAGGTGGACGTCGGCGGGGGGATCGCGATGATCGTCCCCGAGTCCTTCTTCGCCACCCGGGACGCAGAGCCGGTGAGGCGGCGCCTGCGGAGCGTCACCGCGGTGAGTGCCGTCTGGGCGGGAGGCAGGGAGTCGTTCGCGGCGGCGGTCGGCACATGTGCGGTCATTGCCGTACGCGACGGGGCGGAGCGCCCGGTGCAGCGACTGGCGGGGCCTGATGTGCGACCGGCCGGGGAGATCGCCCCCGAACTTCTCGACGAGCCGACGTGGAGCGGCGTACTCGCCGGGATGCGGGGGGTGCCTTCGGTACGCCTGACGGCATCGGAGGCAACCGTCGGTGATGTCGCCGAGGTCGTGGCGGGGTTCCGTGACCAGTACTACGGGCTGATCGAGTCCGTCCGGGAAGCTTCCGAGGTCGGTGGTGACGGCGCGGGGGTCGTCACGGACCGGTCGATGGCGTCGCTGGTCACGGTGGGCATGATCGACCCGTTCAGGCTGCGGTGGGGACTCGAGGAGTTCCGATTCGCACGGCGTCGCTGGCGACAGCCGGTGGTGGACCTCGACGATCTGGCCGATCGCGACCCGCGGCTGTCGGCCTGGTACTCGGCGACCCTGGCACCGAAGGTGTGCGTCGCCAGCCAGACGAAGGTCATCGAGGTGGCCGTCGACGCCGAGGGCACGTGGGCCGCCACGACGCCCGTCGTGTCCGCGGTGGCGACAGACGTCGACGTCTGGCACCTGGCGGCCGCGCTGGGCGCCCCGGCTGTCACGGCCTGGTCCTTCGCCCGTGCGGCGGGTTCGGGGCTGTCCGGTGACGCAGTGCGTGTCTCCGCGTCGCTCGTCCGTTCCGTACCGCTGCCCGGTGACGCTGACGCGTGGGCCGACGGGGCCGCGGTGCTCGCCGCCATCGAAGCCGGCGCCGGGCCGACGCCCGGGGACCTCGCTGCGTTCGCGGCGGCTATGGCCGCGGCTTACCGCTGCGACGGGGACGTTGCACACTGGTGGACGCAGCGCCTGCCGGTGCGCTGACCGGGTCGGGGAGTCCGCCGTGTCCCCGCGGGCCGCCCCCGGCTACAGTTCACCCGACATCTGGAGAGTCCCGGTGGGTCGCCCTGCGGCCGAACCGGGTCCGGCAACCTGGGGCGGACACCCAAGGTGCCTCCCGTGCGAGCGGGGATGTGGCCCCGACTCCGGTCGGTGGCAACGAAGTGTCCGGGCGCCGAGAAGCGACCGGTGCCCGCTCGACGAGAGGTGTCGTCCGCCCCCGAGGGGCAATCGTGACGCACGACCGATCCGACACAGCACGTAGCGCCGGTGCAGGCCGCCCCGCGCCCCGTCTCGCCTCGGACCTGCCGGCGACCGGCGCCTGGTTGCCCGGTCATCCGGTGGGGAACCGTCGATTCGTACAGGTCGGCGTGGACAGGGCCTTCGGACTCGAGGGCGGAGGGGTGTTGCGGGAAGCCCCGGTCGCCTACGAGACGTGGGGGACCCTCTCGGCAACTGCGGACAACGCCGTACTCGTCTGTCACGCCCTGACCGGAGACTCCCACGTGACCGGCGATCTCGGTCACGGGCACCCGACGCCGGGATGGTGGCGGGATCTCGTCGGCCCGGGGCGGGTGCTCGACACGGATCGCTTCTTCGTCGTCTGTGTGAACGTCCTGGGCGGTTGTCAGGGAACGGTCGGCCCCGCGACCCCCGACCCTGAGACCGGACGGCCCTATGCGTCCAGGTTCCCGCCGGTCACGATCCGCGACATGGTGCGGACCCAGGCACGCGTGGCCGATGATCTGGGAGTCCAGCGCTGGAAGCTCGCCATCGGCGGGTCGATGGGCGGGATGCAGGTGCTGGAGTGGGCGGTGATGTTCCCCGACAGGGTGGCCGCGATCGCCCCGTTGGCCTCGACCCTCGCGGCGAGCCCCTGGCAGATCGGCTGGAGTGCGGTCGGCCGGTCGGCCATCGCGCTCGACCCCGGATGGCGCGGCGGCGAGTACTACGACGCCGCACCGGGGGAGGGGCCGGCGCGTGGCCTCGCCATCGCCCGTGCCGTCGCCCAGATCACCTATCGCAGCGACGAGGTCTTCAGCGACCGTTTCGGCCGCGATGTGGTGGATCCGTCCCATCTGTACGGGCTGTGGGACAGCTTCCAGGTCGAGAGCTACCTGGACTACCACGGCGAGAAGCTGGTGCGCCGATTCGACGCCAACTCGTACCTCGTCCTCAACCGGGCGATGGACCTCCACGACCTCGGCCGGGGTCGTGGCGGCCTGGCGCGGGCGGTCGCCCGCATCAGCGCCGACGTCCTGACCGTCGCGATCTCCTCGGACACGCTGTACCCGCCGCACCAGCAGTCCGACATCCACGACGCGGTGTCGGCCGCCGGTGGTTCCAGCACCTTCGCGGTGATCGACAGCCCCCATGGCCATGACGGCTTCCTCCTCGAGACCGATGCCGTCGGTGCCGCGGTGAGGGATCAGCTCGAGAGAGTGGAGAACCGATGAGCCACGACGAAGACGC
Source organism: Acidimicrobiales bacterium (assembly GCA_040219085.1). Lineage (NCBI taxonomy): Bacteria > Bacillati > Actinomycetota > Acidimicrobiia > Acidimicrobiales > Acidimicrobiales bacterium. The sequence goes on along the minus strand of JAVJTC010000003.1, from coordinate 38,074 downwards.
TCCGGCGCCCGACCCCGACACAGCGGGTGAACCGCGGCCGCTGCACCCGGAGACGACTGCGATCCGCGCGGGCCGCGCCGAGGGCGACACGTCACTCGCCCCGTCGCTGTACCCGACGACGACGTTCGTGACGCCATCGGTTGCCGAGGGCCGCCGGATGGCCACGTCGGTGGCCGAACCCCGCTTCTACAGCCGCTACGGCAACCCGACGGTGAAGGCGTTCGAGGACGCCATTGCGGAGTTGGAGGGGGCCGAGGCGGCCCGTGCGTTCTCGTCGGGGATGGGCGCCATCAGCTCGGTCGTCTTCGGGTTGTGCTCGACCGGCGACCACATCGTCACCCAACGACAGCTGTACTCGGGCACGCAGATGCTGTTCCAGGCGGCCTGCCCACGTTTCGGGATCGACGTGACCTTCGTGGACGCCACCGAGCCGGGGGCGTTCGCCGCCGCGGTGCGGCCTGGGAAGACGATGCTGATCTTCGCCGAGACGCCGGCGAACCCTCGTCTCGACATCGTCGACCTCGACGAACTCGGCGAGATCCGCGGCCCGGTCAAGGTGGTGGACTCGACCTTCGCGCCGCCGATCGTCCAACGGCCGCTCGATCACGGCATCGAGCTCTCGCTGCACTCGGCGACAAAGGCCATCGGCGGGCACAACGACGCCACTCTCGGGGTCGTGTCGGGTTCGTCGGAGCTGTTGTCGTGGTTGTGGGGCTACGCGGTGCTCCACGGGGCGAACGCTGGCCCCTTCGATGCGATGAACGGCCTGCGGGGGCTGCGCACCCTCTCCGTGCGTCTCGAACGACAGGCCGCGAGCGCGCAGCGTCTGGTCGAGTTCCTCGTCGGCCACGATGCGGTCGGCGCCGTGTGCTACCCGGGGCTCCCTTCGCATCCGGGTTACGAGATCGCCCAGCGACAGATGCGCCTCCCCGGTGGTCTCATCACATTCGACCTCCTCGGCGGGCTCGAGGCGGGGTGCCGCTTCGTCGAGGGCACACGTATCGCCCAGTTGGCGACGTCGCTCGGCGGCCCCGAGACACTCGTCACCCACCCGGCTTCGACCACCCACGTGGGACTGACGCCCGAGGAGATGGCGGCTTCACAGATCGGCGAGGGGACCATCCGGGTCTCGGTCGGCCTCGAACACGTCGAGGACCTGATCGAGGACTTCGCGTCCGCTCTCGCCATCGGGGCCTGACTGCGGCCCGTGCCCGAGATCCTCGAGATCGAGTACTACCGTCAGGCGGCGGAGACGCTGGTCGGTCGGACGGTGGCGTCGGTCGAGGTGGACGATGGTTGGGTAAGCGGTGCGGGCCCGGCCGAGGTGCGTGATGTGATGGTGGGTGCCACCGTGAGCGGCGTGGACCGCATCGGCAAGTTGATGCTGGTCGGGCTCGACCCGCGGCCGACGCTGGGGGTGCGCTTCGGGATGACGGGGCGACTCGTCGTCGACGGGGCCGGACCGATCGACAGGCTCGAGTACTCGAGCGGTCGTGACGATCCCGCCTGGGACCGCCTCGTCGTCACGCTGGCCGACGGGGGAGTAGCCCGGGTGAACGACCCGCGCCGCCTCGGCTCGGTGGAGATCGATCCCGACGTCAGTCGACTGGGACCCGATGCGTGGACGCTGGACGCCGACGCTCTCGCCGCGGCGCTCGACAGCGACGTCGCAGTGAAGACCCGTCTCATGGATCAGCGCCGGATCGCCGGGCTCGGCAACCTCCTGGCCGACGAGATCCTCTGGCGGGCCGGGATAGCGCCCAACCGTGCAGCACGGTCGCTCAGCGCGGACGAGGTCGCGCTACTGGACCGGGTCATTCCGCAGGCTCTCGACGAACTCTTCGCGGCGGGAGGGTCGCACATGGGGGCGCTTCAGCCCGTTCGGGACCTCTCGGGTCCCTGCCCGCGGGACGGCGGGGCGCTGCGGCGCGAGACGATCGGCGGTCGGACCGCCGTGTGGTGTCCGGAGCACCAGCATTGAAGGGTGTCACCCGCCCTAGGGTTGCGCAGGTGAATCGGGTCGTGAGGGCTTGTGCGGTGGTGTTCTTCGTCGTCGCCGTGGTGTTCGGGTCGGCGGGGAGCGTCGCAGCGCAGAACAGCGAAACCCCGTCGACGTTCCCGCGGCCCACTGCCGAGCCGACGGTGGAGGGCGGGGGCCCCGACAGCACGGCCGGTGAGTTGAGGGTGGCGCAGATCGGGCTGGTAGCGGTGGCTGTGGTCGGAGCGGCGATGGTCGTCGCGTACTGGCGCTACACGGGTCGTGAGGCGCGGGCCCGCTTCGTGATGGAGGGTCACGAGGTCGAGGTGGAGGCACCGGAGGATGACGATGGCGCCGAATCCGGTCCCGATGCCGACGTCGAGGACGACGCCTTCGAAGACGAGTCGGCCGACCGGTAGCTTGGAGTGATGGATGAAGGACTCGACCTCGACGCGATGATCGAACGCTTCAAGCAGCGGGCCAAGGCCGTGAAACAACGGGACCTGCCTCCCATCGGGGGGCGGGAGCGGGAGCAGTTCATCCGTCAGGCCCAGCTGGACTACATGGACTACGCCCTGATTGCAGACGCCACTGCGACGCTCGAGGACGGACACCTCGTACTGCGCACCGACCTGCGGCCCGCCGAGGAGCAGTCGGAGGGGTGAAGAGCGACGGATCGGCGCTGGCCGCGGTGTTGCGCCGCGTCGACGAGATCAACGCCGCTGACCCCAACACGCTGACGGTCGACGGTGTCGAGCGCCCCAAGGAACTCGTCCATGCGGAGATGATGACCGAGTGGTTGCTGCGGCTCGATCCCGAGGCCGGGACCGAACAGAGAATCGCCGCCCGGGCCCACCACCTACGCCGTTGGGCGCTGCCCCGTTCGGAGTACCCGGAGGGAAGAGCGGGCTACCTGAAGTGGCGGACCGAGTTGTCACGACGCCACGCCGCCGAGGTGACGGCGATCATGGCCGATGAGGGTTTCGGCCCGGAACCGATCGACCGGGTCACCCAGATCGTGCGCAAGCGGGACATCAAGGGTGATCCTGCGGTGCAGACCCACGAGGACGCGCTGTGCCTCGTGTTCCTGTCGACCCAGTTCGAGAAGCTGATAGCGGACCACGGCGAGGACAAGGTGGTCGAGATCGTCGCCAAGACCCTCGCCAAGATGAGCGCCGACGGGATCGCCCATGCGAACGCACTCGATTACACGCCGACCGAGCGGGCCGTGCTGGATCGGGCCGTCGCGAGCATTGCGTGATCTAGCCTGAGGTCTGCAGGTCCACGAGACGAGAACGAGGCACCGGTGGCCGACGACAACGACGAAACCGAGAAGAACTCGCCCGACGCCGCGCCGCCGCCACCCCCTCCGCCTCCGCCTCCACCACCTTCCGAGGCTGCTGTTCCGCCGCCTCCACCGCCTGAGGCTGCCGCGCCTCCGCCGCCTGCGCCTCCAGTGGCCGCTGCTCCGCCGCCGCCTCCGCCTGCGCCTCCTGAGGCCGCGTCGCCTCCGCCTCCGCCTCCGCCTGCTCCGCCTGAGGCTGCCGCGCCTCCGCCTCCGCCTGCTCCGCCTGCTCCGCCTGAGGCCGCCGCACCGCCGCCGCCTCCGCCTGCGCCACCTGGCGCTGCGCCGCCACCACCTGCGCCGGCCGCCTCTGCTGCACCTCCGCCTCCGCCTGGTGCGGCACCTCCGCCTCCTCCGGGTGCTGCATCTCCGCCGCCGCCTGCGCCGGATGGTGCGGCACCTCCGCCTCCTCCGGGTGCTGCGTCGCCGCCTCCGCCTGCGCCTCCTGGTGCTGCGTCGCCGCCTCCGCCTGCGCCACCGGGTGCTGCGTCGCCGCCTCCGCCTGCGCCACCGGGTGCTGCGTCGCCGCCTCCGCCTGCGCCACCGGGTGCTGCGCCGCCACCACCTGCGCCGGCCGAGCCGGCCATGCCTTCGGCCGCGGCCGTCTCGGGCACCCATCCGGATCCCCACGGGATCGGCTCTGCGGTCGCGCGACTTTCCATGCTCACCCGCCGCGCCGGCCGAACTGCCTTCGCGGTCGTCGCCGGCGAGCTCGCCGAAGGGGAGATGGTCGAGGTCGCGGTGCAGTGCAGGTACCTCGGTCACGGTGGCGTCGCCGTTCTCGTCGCAGATCGCATCGTGTTCGCCAACGACCGCGAGTGGGAGCCCGAAGTGATGGCGATGCCCATCGACGCGACCACCACCGTGACCGGCTGGCAGGACGAACGTTCGGCAGCGCTGGTGATCGCCACGGGTGACGTAACGGTCACGATCGACCAGATTCGAGACCGCGAACTGGCTCAGGCGCTGGCCGCGACGGTGCGCGCGAAGGCGGCATCGGCAGGGCAGTAATCGAATCGTCGCTTGCTACACTCGCAGATCCTGCGGATGTAGCTCAGTTGGTAGAGCATCACCTTGCCAAGGTGAGGGTCGCCGGTTCGAGGCCGGTCATCCGCTCCAGTGCGAACTGCAGGTCAGCCGCCCTCCCGGGGGCGGCTGTTCCGCGTCCAGCGCGACCACCTGGCCGCGCTCAGGCCGCGGTGAAGCCGCGGGAGATCCGAGGTAGGCCGCATCGAGCCCGTCGCGCAGCGTCTCGTCGAGCCCCGGGAACAGGTGCCCGCACCGGTCGAACGTGAGCCTGATCGTTGAATGGCCGAGACGCTCCTGGATCGGCTTCGGATGCGCACCCCGCGCGATCGCGAGCGCGGCGGCCGTGTGGCGCAGGTCATGGAACCGCAGACGCTCCCCGATGTCGGCCCGCGCTGTCGCGGGCTGGAAGTGGCGCCGGTACCAGTTCGACCTGCGCAACGGCAGGCCCTCGGCCGACGTGAACACGTACCCGCCGGCCGAGTAGGCACCGACGTGCACGCCGAGTATCTCCGAGAGGAACCGGGGGAGCGCGACAGACCGGGCCTTGCCCGACTTCGGGCTCTGCGTGATCAGACTCGGGTGCCGGCGGGCTTGCATAATCATGCAGTCGGGGAGGGGCCGGTCAGATCCCTGACGGCCTAGGGGCGGTTGACTCGTCCGGGGTCAGTCAATCTATTTGCTGATCGCCGGGAAGCTCGGGGGTTGATGCGTAGACGGTGTGAGGGGCAGGCTCTGCCGCTCTGCTAGTTCGCTATGACGAGTGCCAGGGCCGCACCGGCGAGAAGGGTGAGTCCGGCGGTGCTCAGAACCCACCTACGACGCAGCGACGGGTTGCCTATGGCCAGTAGCAGCACGAAGGACGCTGGAAAGACCAGGAACATGAGCGGCCATATCGCTCCTGAGTCCACAGGGATGCTCCACCCGGGTTCCGGTGGGACGGCGCCGGTAGCCCACAGGTCTGAGCGGACTTTCACCCAACGGAAGGTAGCGGGACCCAGCCCGGGGTCAGGCTGCACATCCGCTTTCTGATATATCGGAGACCGTTAGAAGCGGGGGTTGATGCGGCTCGATCTGCTCGAGGTGTTGATGAGGTCGTCGCCGGGCGACCTCGAGTCGGAGACGCTCACCGAGATGTTGGCGCGGCCGGCGTGGCATGACGGGGCGTCGTGTCGGGGTCGGAGGACGGGGTCGTGGTTTCCGCCGCGGGGCCATCGGCCTGACGAAGCCCGGATCGTCTGCGCAGGCTGCCCGGTCGTCGTCGCGTGCCGTGTGTGGGCGCTCGACCAGGGCCCAGAGTTGGCGGGGGTGTGGGCTGGGCTGTCCGAGAAGGACCGGAACCGGATCAGGAGACGGGCGGCGCAGCGGCGCCTGATGGGCTTGACGTGGAGGGGATCGCCGACCGGCTTGTGTTGAGCGTTCACACTGTGAACTGGGACCTTCGCGGCGTCGCGTGAGCTCTGCGACTACCTTCGAGCGCCGTGAGCGGAAACGGCCACAGCAAGTCAGCGATCAACCGCGCAGGCGACCTGCTGGCTGGGCGGACTGGAGGGACGCCCACGCCGGAAGAGATCCTCGCTGCCTACGAGGTCGTGGACTGGTACCGCGCATCACACACCATCCCCTTGACGACCGCGAACATGGGACTTCGGTCTGTGATGAAGACCGAGGGCTGCAACACCCGCCGAGCTACCCAGCGCCTCAAGCGAATGAACACAATCATCGACAAGCTGCGTCGCTATCCACGGATGGACCTCGCCAGAATGCAAGACATTGCGGGCGCCCGAGCCGTGCTCGAGAGTCTGGACGAGGTGCGCCGCGTCCAGAAGCGCTACATGGCCAACAGCCTCCAGCGGAACGGCAAGGCCGACAAGGTCAAGGACTACGTCACCAACCCAAAGGACACGGGATACCGCTCAATCCACCTCCACACCTCGTATCACCAGGTCCGGATCGAGGTACAGCTCAGGACCCCGCTCCAGCATGAGTGGGCGATCATGATCGAGGTTGCCACCGGAATCACCGGCATCGACCTCAAGAGTGGACTTGGCCCTGACGAGTTGCTGGACGCCTACAGACACGCGGCAGCGGGGATGGCCCTTGAGGAGGTGGGAGTGACGCCCGACGAGAGCTTCATGGCAGAATTCACTAGGCTTACAACGCGAGCCCAGCAATGGCTCATCGCCGATCGGGCATCGCAGGAAGGGACCTCCAGATGACTCGAGATCGGCTCATCCACTACCTGATCGTCTTCGATCACACCAAGGGCGGATTGATCGATCTCGACCACTTCGACGATCGAGACGCAGCCACGGCTGCGTACGCGAAGGCTGAAGCCTCCTACCGCGACATCACGAACATCGAGATCGTGCTCGTCGCATCGGACTCCGAAGAGACGATTCGACGTACCCACGCCAACTACTTCGATGGCGTTTCTCCCTCGTCCTCGCGGTTCATCTTCGAGCTTCCAGCCCGCTGAGAGTGAACGCGGGACGGCCTCCACCCCGCAGAGGTGGAGGACCGCCGGAGGCCGCGGGAAGTCGCGAAACGTCGAATGACAATTCGATGGTATTCGGTTGGTCGAACGTGCAGGTCACAAGCGGTGTTCGGGAGAATCCGCAGGTCAGCGGATCGGGCCCGAGAACCTTGCCAAGGTGAGGGTCGCCGGTTCGAGGCCGGTCATCCGCTCCAGTGCGAACTGCAGGTCAGCCGCCCTCCCGGGGGCGGCTGTTCCGCGTCCGAGGCGCGTCCATCTGGGTCGTTCGAGGCTGCCGCTGGTCGGCCCCTGCACGTCCAATCGGTCTCGGATCGCCCGATGACCATGCAGCGCAATTCGCTCTGACGTTGCTCGTCAGCGGCGGTCGCTGGCCGCCTCCTGCGCCGCTTGGTGGCTCGTCGACGCGCCGGCGCCGGCCTGCTGGCATGCACGATCCGGACGGTCCTCTACTCTCGCGACGTGCATCGAGGGCGGTTGACCGAACCCGTCGTGTCACGGTTGCGCGGGCGGGGTCTCAGGAGGGGAATCGTCCTTACGGCCCGGGCCGTCCTGCGGCCCACGGCAACCGTGCGCATGCTGCGCAGTCACGAACTAGTGCGGGCCCACCCTGATGACATTGCAGCGTTACGTGCGGGGGCGGTCAGGGCCGGCGTTGGCGTCGTAGCTATCGCGGTGTGGGCGTGTCGTTCCCCGCGGCTCGCGCGGATCGCGCTCGTCGCTTTCCCAGCGGGTCTGGCAGCCACCGAATGGTGGTCACGCATCGGGACCCTGCGTCTGCGTGACGCGCCGCCGGGTCGACTGACGGGCTGCCCCGAGATGTCGCTGGATCGTGATTTCGGCATCCGGGAGGCTCAGAGGCGCGGCCCCGTTTTCAGCGTGTCGGGAGGGTTGGCGAGGGACATGGTCTGCGTCCTCGGTCTCGAGCGCGGCCGTCGCCTGCTCGCCGACCACGCCGACGGCCTCGCATCGATGGTGTTCACCAACAACATCCATGTGCCGGGCGGATTCATCCGCACGATGCGGGGCGATCAGCATCGCCACTACCGCAGGGTCCTCGCTCGCGCTCTGAGCGCTCATGTCCTCGGACGCCTCGAGGGCACCCTGGGGTCGCTGTCCGCCGATCTCGTCGCCGAACTGACCAGCGACGGTCACGAGACCAGGCATTCCACCGACGTCTGTGAGCGGGCCCTGCTCGCGGGATGGCTCGAGATCTTCTTCGGGATCGACCGCGATGCGCCGGTCATCGAGGAGCTGATCGCCCGGTTCGAGTCGGTCGACGTCTGGCATCCGCTCGACGGGTCACCTGAGGAGGTCGCCACCTTCGAGTCGATCGACGATTTCATCGTGTCGACCCTTCGTCGCGGTGGCCCCCGCGTGGACCGGTCGTTCATCGCAACGCTGGACGCTGACGGGTTCGATCCGACCGGAGACCCGACGCTGCTGAGGAACCTCGTCATCATGTCCCAGATGACCTCCAAGGACACGGCCGGCCTCATCGGCTGGTGTGTGTGGTTCCTGGCTCACAACCCGCAGTGGGTGAAGCGGGTCCGTGACGATGCCGCCATGCTGGCCGACCCGTCCGGGGTGCCTGCTGCGGCGGGCCTCGTCATCTCCGAGACGCTGCGCCTCGCCCAGAGTGAGTTCGTGTGGCGTGACTGCACCCGTGACGATGTCACGGTGGACGGGTTCTGCATTCCGCGAGGTTGGGTCGTGAGGATCTGCGTCGCCGAGTCCCATCGGGATCCTGCGGTGTTCGACCATCCCGACGAGTTCGACCCGGGCCGCTTCGAAGGGCGGAAGTTCACAGGGGCGGAGTACTCGCCGTTCGGTCTCGATGGCAACTCGTGTCTCGGCGAGGGTCTGGTGCGGCGCTTCGGGGCACGGTTCGTGACCGACCTCTGCGTCGGCTACGACCTCGAGGTGAGCGCGGACGGTCCCGTCGAGTTGAGCCGCTGGCGTCACTGGGCGCCGTCGCGTCGGTTTCGTCTCGCAGCGTTTGGGAAGGGTCAGGTTCGGGTAAGGCAGCCAACATCGGACGCGATCGACAATCGCCAGGAGACACGATCTGGATGAACGACCCGAAACGTAATGACCCGAGAAGCCACCACTCGGACTACACCGTGACCGCCCATGCCGTCGCCGAGCGCCTCGGAGTGACCCGGGCGAAGGTGTTGGAGTGGATCGACTCCGGCCGTTACCCGGGGGCCACCCTCGTCGACGGCATGTGGCACATCCCCGTCAGTGAACTCGTGGCCGACGGTGTGCGCTCGGACCGGAGCCGACCCGCCAACCGCACCCGCGGAGACTTCAGGGCCGATGCCCTCGACGGTGGTGTCAGGTCGGCGCCGACCAAGCGGCAGCTCGCAGCGGTCTGAGCCGGAAGTACGTCCGCGGCGGCGCCACCGCTACGATGACCGGGCCATGTGGTCGAAGGACCACACCGGCGCCGGTGCCCGAGCGGACCAAGGGAGCGGCCTGCAAAGCCGTACAGTCGCGGGTTCAAATCCCGCCCGGCGCTCCATGAGCGACACGCCCCAGGGGCCAGGTTGGTGGCTCGCCTCCGACGGCCGCTGGTACGCGCCCGAACTGCACCCCGATTACCGGAAGCAGCCGGTCGAGAATCCGACACCACCGGCCGGTGAGGGTTGGCCGACGTCGCCGCCGACGGAACAGCCCGCAACCGTCTCCGCCACCGCTGACGGCGGGCACGTCCGAACCACCCGCGACGTCGTCGCCGGTGTGGTCGCCCTGGTCGCTGCGGTGCTGTTGGCCGCTGGGGCTCTTCTGGACTGGGCCGACCGGGTCACGATCCGCAACGTCGGCAGTTCCGAGGTGAGCGGCTTCGACTCCAACGGCATCGGTGTGTTGCTGTGCGCCGGCATTCTCGCAGTCGGTGGCGCAATGACGCTGACCGGCTTCCGCCATGTCTTCGTGCTCGTCAGCATGCTCGCCGCGGCACTGACGGCGACTGCGCTGGTGGGCTTCAGCATGTACGACATCCAGGGTCCCGCGAGTGACCGCCTCGCCGAGGCCGTCGCATCGGTCGCCGGCCTCGACCCCCAGCAGGTGTCCAACGCCGGGGTCGACTTCGACCTGGCGACCGGTATCTGGATGGCTCTCGCCGGGGGAGTGGCCGGCGTTGTCGGATCCCTGCTCCTACGCACGCGTTGACGCCCGAGCCAGCTGGTAACCTCTCTTGCTCCGGGGCCATTAGCTCAGTTGGCTAGAGCACTTGCATGACGCGCAAGGGGTCGGGGGTTCGAATCCCTCATGGCCCACCAAAAGGTTCCCCATCACACCCTCGCGTAGGACTGTGCGACGCTCCCATCGGGGGTCAGCGTGATCCCGCCACCGGGAGCGCCCGGCGGCGGGATCGGGAGCTGTCAGCTCAAGTCGGCGCAGGCGATCTTCGCGCCGCCGCTGCGGTGAATGACGACGGATACGGCCTCGGGCCCGGCCACGGCCCCTACCGTCGTCTTGCCGCTAGCGACCCCGCCGCGGTTGGCGGTGACCGGCCCGGGCCAGATCTCGTCAGCGTTCGGTCCGTCGCCTTCGGGGACGGGGGCTGCGAAGAAGTAGTGCCCGTTGGCGTTGCCCGTGTCGCAGGGTTCGTCGTGCACATGGGAGCCGTATGTGGCCCCGGGCTCGAGGCCTGTGACATGGACAACGACCTTGGTGTCGCCGCTGGAGGTCCGCACCATCTGGGCTCGACCGCTGATTCCGAGCTCGTCTCCCTCGGCGTCGGCGAATGGGGTGAACTCACCTCTGGTGACCTGGGCCCCGCCCGACGCGACAGGGCCGGCGGTTGCCAAGAGCGTCGCTGCGACAACGATGACGGTGGCGGTGCTTCGAAGCGCCCGTGCGGCGAGTCGGCTTCGGTGATTCTGCATCATTCGTCCTCCAAGTTGGGCCGGGCTCGGATCGAGGCCGGCTGGTTCCTTGACTGACAGACGTTCGGATCCCGCCCGCGGGTGACGTCTCTGGACGATCGCCGTGTTGCTCAGCGCCGAGGCCGGGTCCTTCGCTGTGAACGCGGAGGGGGCGGCCGGAGCGCTCGGCGAGCTGCGGCGGTGCCCCCGCGGCGCAAACCTCGAACCGGGCTGATCCGCTTCACCCCTCGCCGATCAGCGTGCGGGAGGGAGCTGCGCGACGAGGCTCTCGAGAATTCCGATGCTGACCGTCATCTTGCGGAAGAACGAAGTCGTATGCGGTATCAGGGTGAATCGTGGATGTGGCATCCACAACTCGCGCAGGCGGGCGTCGAGGTCGATGGCCTGCTGCTGTGACTCGGTGCGGAACCGGTTCTCGCTCTCGAATCCATGGCCTCCGCAGGCAGCCGTCTCGAAGAAGATGACCGCGTCGTAGCGGGCGAGCTCGTCGGGATGGGTCGAGGAGACCGAGGCGAAGAACTCGTCGGCGCCGTCGGGCCAGTACGCGCCGCCGTCGACGGTTCCGCGGTCGCACAGCAGAATCCGATCGGGGTACTGGGCGGCCTGGATGTCTTCGAGGCTGCGCTGGACGTGGTAGATGGCATCCTGGACGCTTCGTTCTGCGTCCGCTCCCGCCGTGCGGGGGAAGCCCCCGGAGAACAGCAGCGTCGCAGCTTCGGGGACGACGATGACGCGGTCGCCGATCTCGCGTCTGAACAGGTCCGCGGCGGTGGTCTTCCCCCCGCCGGGCCCGCCGGTGAGTACCACCCGCAACGGGCTCCTGCCCCGGGAGCGGTCCGGTCGCTGCGGAAGGTCCTCCACCGCCGGCTCACTCGGGTCCGACGCGTCCGCGGTCATTCGGCCCGCGGTCTGATCGGAGAGACGAAGTCCTCGGGTTTCACCGCGATCACCGAGCAGCTGACCTCGTCGAGGACGCGTTCGGCCGTGTTGCCCATGACCATCGCGTTCACTCCCGTGCGGGCCACGGTTCCCATCACCAACAGATTGATCCGGTGCTGCGCCACCGCGGCGGTGATCACCTCAGCGGCCTCGCCCTTCGTCAGATGCACCTGGCACGCCGTCTCTGGAACCGACGACGACGCGACGAGCTCGTCGAGGGCAGCACTGTGCTTGGCCCGTTCCTCGTCGAGAAGCTCATCCAATGCAGCAGGTGGGACGTGCATGAATGCGGAGCTGCGCATGGTGGCCTCGCCGTACAGCTCCCATGCGTGCAGGACGTGGAGTTCGCCGCCGTGCAGGTCGACCATCGATGTCGCGAGCTCGAGAATCGTCCGGTTGAGCTCGGCCTCGCTCGGATCGGGATTCACCGCGGCGAGGACGCGTTGAGTCCGAGCACGGGTCGGCCGGATCACCCAGACAGGACACGGGCACTTCCTCAATAGTTGGCGAACCGCCGCCCGGCCACCGCGATCGTCATCGTTCGTCACGACGACCAGGTCTTGGCCCTCGCCCAGCACCTCCTCGATGACGCGCAGGGCGGGATCGCCGACGCCGACGCGGGTGAGCGCCCCGGGCGGGGCGTGTTCCACCCAACGACCGAGTGCCTTGTCGAGACGGGACCGTTCGGCCTCCACCGCTTCGTCGAGCATCGCCGAGTTCTGCAGGAGGCGCTGTAACCGGGACGGCTCAGCAACCACACCGAGCAGGGTCAGGGTCGCGCCGTTCCCGGCAGCGAGCTCACCGACGCGTCGAATCGCTGCCGGATTGCCATGCTCCGAGAGCGGGCTGAACAAGATGTTCTTGAATCGATACATGGCCAGAGGGGGTCGGCGGAAGGGGCGGACGTGTCACTGTCGAAACCAGCGTAAGCGCCACCGGAGCCGCAAGGTACGGTCCAAAGTCGTCACGCCCGGGCTCCGCCCTGCCTTCTCCGCCGGCTGTCTTAGCATCGGCATGTGGCATCGATTCGCCGACGACTTCTCGTTTCCGGACGCGTGCAGGGTGTCTGGTTCCGGGCCTCGTGTCGTGAACAGGCCGCCGCCGCCGGCGTGTCGGGGTGGGCCCACAACCTCGCCGACGGCCGCGTCGAGGTGGTCCTCGAAGGCGACCGCGATGCCGTCGCGCACGTCGAGGCCTGGTGCCATCACGGCCCGGACCATGCAGTCGTCACCGACGTCGCCGCGATCGACGAGCAACCGGAGGGCCTCACCACCTTTGTGACGAGGTGACTCGGTCTCCCGGTCGGCGAGGTGCACCCGTGGACCACGCGGCCGGTCGTGCCGTGCCGAAACCCGCCCCGAGGCCATCTGATGCCTGCGCCGCCGCGACGACTGCTCCGGGCTGCAGAGGCTGCTAGAAACGAGGGCATGATCTTCGCTGCGGTCGGTGACGACCTCTACAACGTCGTTCTTGCGCTCCACGTCGTGTCGTTCGTGGTCGCCTTCGCCCCGGTCATCGCTCATCCAGTGATGAACATCCAGTCGCGTTCGGCGTCGCCCGAGGCCCGGACAGCGATTCTCAATTTCATCGCCCAGAACGGCCGGCGCATCTATGCGCCCGCCCTCATCGTCACCGGTGGACTCGGCATCTTGCTGATACTCCTGTCCGACGACGCGTGGGAGTTCAGCCAGGGATGGGTGAGTGCATCGTTCGCCGTCTGGATCGCAATGAACGGGATCCTGCACGCCGTCCTGCTGCCTGCAGAGCGCAAACTCGCCGATGGTGATGCGTCGGCCGAGAAGCGGGTCGAGATCGCAGGCATGGTGCTCACCGCGCTCTTCCTCGTCATGATCGTCCTCATGATCTGGAAGCCGGGCGTCTAGCCGTCTTCCCCGCGCCACTCGACGTGGCTGCTGCGGTGGAGACGGTCGACGCATGGCTCGGTGCTCCGTGGGGGGTGGTTCTCGAACCCGGGGTCGGCCATTCCCGCCTTGCGCGGTCACTCCTCCCGGGCGTCGGGTCGGGCGGCAATCTGGTCAATGACGCCCACCTCGCCGCCCTCGCGCTCGAGCACCGCTGCACGCTCGTCTCCTACGACAGGGACTTCGCGAGGTTCGAGGGCTTGAGCTGGACCACCCCGGGCGGCGCTAGGGGCTGACGCGACAGCGCCGCGTCTCCCGTCCCGGTGATCAGGAAGCCCGTGCAGCGACCCAGCCGGGAGGGACGACCGCCACGACGACCGTTACCGGGCTGTGCTCGAGGAGGTGGGACACCACCGGCCCGAGGTAGACGAACCCGTCCGAGCTCCGCGGTGTCGCCCCGACGATGATCACGTCCACGTCTTCGGCACCGCAGAGTTCCACGAGTCGTTCGGCAGGGCTCGACCCGGCGATCGAAACCGTCCGTGCCCGCGGCGTGCCACTGCGCATCGCCTGCTCGTGGGCACTGCGCAGAAGGACGTCGCCGGGTGTGAGCGGGTGGACCAGCGGGTCGCTCCCGAAGGGCGCGAGCGTCCGTGGTGACGTGTCGATGTGAGCGAGCACGAGCTCAGTGCCGAGACGGCCGGCCACGCCCGCGGCGAGCTCCTGAGCCGCCTGTGACGCAACCGTTCCTGTCACCGGTACGAGCGCCCGGCCGAACGCTCCAGGCAGCTTCTGGTCGGGGACACGCTCGGGTCGTACCAACACAGTCGGGATCGTCGACGACGACAACAGCGCGGCGACGTCGTGTGGAAGCTCAGCCCCGCTGTTGCCGGGGAGACCCACCACCACGGCGGAATAGCCGCGCGCCGCTTCGCGAATGAGGCGTGCCCCCGCCAGGAGCGGCTCGGTGCGGACGACGTCGGTTCTGCGCTCGGCGAGCACGTTGTGAACTGCGTCGACGTGTTCAGGGGAGGCGCAGCCATCGGATCTGACCAGCGTGACCGCTACTCCTGAAGGCCAGCACAGGTCCACGATCTGCGCAGCGACGACCGTCGGAGGGTCCGCGTTGTCCCGAAGCAGCGGCGCGCGATGTCCCGTGATCAGTCGGGTTCTCTCGGAGTCCTCAGCGGCAAGTCGGCGTTGTTCGGCCTCGGTCCCCTGCCATGAGCCGAGGGTCGCTCGCAGCAGGGGAGGGGCGGCGACCGAGGTGGCGATCGCCATGACGACGATGACCGCATAGGAGTCGTCGTCGAGGACTCCTATGGACAAGCCGACCGCCGCGATCACGATCTCCAGGGCTCCCCGGGCGTTGAGAGCTACGCCGAGAGCGACACCCTCGCGGCGCGGGAGGTGTCCGACGGCCGCGCCGACCGTCGCCCCGACGAACTTCGTCGCGGACGCGACGGCGACGATGATCACGCTCCACAGTGCGACCGTCGGGTCGGCGAACGCGCCGAGATCGACACGAAGGCCGGCGGTGGCGAAGAAAACGGGGGCGAGCAGGCTGTGCGCGACGTTCTCGACGAGGCGGATGACGCGCTCGTCGCGCCAGCGGGAACGGCCCACGATGACGCCGCCGATGAACGCTCCGAGAACCGCCTCGACGCCGATCCACTGCGTCACCGCAGCAGCACCCAGGACGATCGTCACGACGAGGACCGTCTGGCTGGTCGCAGGTTGGGTGGTCGATGAGACGAGACGCAGTGCCCGGTCGGTCAGGCGCTGGCCGACGGTGAGCATGGCGACGAGGAAGACGGCCATCCACGCGACGGTGCCAACTGTCTCGCCCAGGTTCACCGAGCCCTTCTCCGCAAGGCCGGCGACCACTCCCAGTAGAAGCCAGCCGACCACGTCGTTCGCGATCGCTGCGCCGATGATGATCTGTGAGACATCGCGGCGCAGCAGACCGAGGTCGGCGAGGACCCGAGCCACCACCGGTAGTGAGGAGATCGAGAGCGCCACTGCGAGGAACGCGGCGAAGGTTCCCTGTGTGGCCTCAGGCCCGAGGAGTTCGCCCGGAACGGCGAGCCCCACGGCGAAACCGACCCCGAGTGGAACGACGAGGCTGCCCGTCGCGACGCAGATCGCCGGCCGGCCGAGTCGGCGCAGGATGTCCAGGTCGGACTCGAATCCCGTGCTGGCCAGGAGCAGGACGAGGCCCAGTCACGCGACGGCGAAGAGCATCGCCCCCTGTGTCTCGCCTGCCGGGAAGAGCCATTCGGCGCCATCGGGCCACGCTCGACCGAACACGGACGGACCGAGCAGGACACCGGCGAGTAGTTCCCCGATGACCGAAGGCTGGCGTAGGCGGCCGAAGGCCCACCCGAGGATGCGCGCCGCAGCGAGCAGAATGGTCAGTTGCGTGAGGAAGACGAGGACCTCGTGTTCGCCCGGGGCAGCGATGGCGTCCATTCGATGTGACCTACGACGCCACGGTGCGACAACCGAGCAGCGGGTTCATGGCGTCGAGGGCGCCGATGCGGTCGATGCCCAGGACGTAGACGCAGACGTCGTGGCGTCCGGGCCCGACGGCGCCCCGCACGGTGAATCCGTGTGAGCCACCCACGGCCAGGGCCGTGTTCACGTCGGGGCGCACTGAGGCCGCCCGTCGTTCCGCCCAGAAGCGGCCGTCGACGTAGACGTGTACGAATACCGACCGGGTGGCGTCGTCAGGATCGAGTGCCCAACCTGCGACGTCGAGTCCCTCTGAGGTCGTGGCGACGCGGTCCACGTACCCCCGCGGAACGCTCGATCCGGTGGGCGACGGTGGTGTGGGTGGGGGCGCGGGCGTGGTCGGCCCTGAGCCGGGATGTCCGCTGGTTCCCACCCGCACGTTCCGACACGGGCCGAGGGCGGCGTTGCGGGAGTCGAAGCGCCCCGCGCTGTCGAGGCCGAGACCGAAGACGCAAACCTCATGGGCGCCGGGCGGCGTGGGGACGAAGCCCGCGAAGCCGTGACGGGCATCGGCGCCGGTTGCGGCAGCGACATCCGGGCGGCGCGAAGACGCCGCGAACTCGCCACCGAAAGCGCCGTCCACATAGACGTGGACACGCGTCGGGGTGCCCGGAACGTCCCAGTCGAGGGCCCAGCCGGCGAGCTTGACGCCCCCGGCGACCGCGGTCGCCGTGTCGACGGAACCGAGCGGACGATGTACCGAGCGGGGGCCGGGAGGTCCACCGGAACACGCCGGCAGCGGCCGGAAGTCGTAGCGGTCCCGGTTGGCTCCAAGCCACCTGTCCACAGCGGCGACGGTCACCCGGTAGTTCGTGGATCCGTCGTGGAGAAGGACCACCGACCCGTTCACCACCCGTTCGAGTTGACCGACGATCCCCGAGGCGGAGTTCCTGTAGTCGGCGGGGTCGATGTTCCAGTAGATCTCGGCCAGTCCGCGCTCTGCCGCCAGCCTGCGACTGGCGGTGGTCGAGGTGCCGTATGGGGCCCTGTGGCAGGTGAGGGGAGGGCCTCCTGCGCTGCGTACCGCGTCAGCTGTTCGATCGAGTTGGGACGCGATCGCTGCATCGCTCGAGCGCGAATAGTCGGGGTGGTCCCACGAGTGTCCACCGAGCGCGTGGCCGTCGCGCAGCATCCGTGCGATCAGAGCGGGCTGTTCAACCACGCGGCTCCCGAGCACGAAGAACGTGGCGTCGACGTCGTAGCGATCCAGAAGATCGAGCACCGCAGTCGTACCGCTGGACAAGGGTCCGTCGTCGAAGGTCAGATAGACGATCGGCTTGGCCGGCGGAGCTGCTGCTGCTGCCTCCGCGGTCGCCATGGCGCCCACGGCCGAGACGACGGCCGCCGCTGCCACGACGACGCGGATCCACCGCATCGAGGCGATTCCCGCAGACGACGACACCGATCCACACTCCTCGAAGACCGGCGCAGAACGCCGCTACGCGCGGAGTCTGCGGTGTCCAGCGGCTGCTGTCAATCCCGTCGTCGGTGCTTCAGCCTCCGGTGATATCGGGATGGCCGACTATCGTCCGCGGATGGTCGAATCCGTTGCAACGGTCCATGCCGCGCTCACCGGGCTCGCCGGGCAGTGGCGAGCCGACCGGTCGGAGCGACAGGCACGTACGCATCTCGATCCGGGGGACTTCGCAGCGATCCACGAGACCGGTTTCCTGCGACTCGTCGTCCCGATGTCCCGCGGCGGGCTATGGGAAGACTCCCTCACCGGCACCCGCGCGGTGGCCGAGGCGCTGCGCACGATGGCGGGCGGCGATCCCTCCGTCGCCCTGGTCTCGGCGATGCACCCGGCTGTCGTCGGCTTCTGGCTGACGAACCCTGATGAGGACCAGCCGGAGTGGACGCTCCAGCGCGACGCCGTCTTCGCCACGGTGATGGACGGCGCCCAGTGGGCCACGATCACGTCGGAACCCGGTAGCGGGGGAGACATGCTGCGCACTCGCTGCGAGGCGGTCCCCGACGGCGACGTGGCGACCTTTCTACCCGGCGATACGTACCGGCTGACCGGCGACAAGCACTTCGGCTCCGGTATCGGCATCGCCGACTACATGATGACGTCGGGGCTGCCGGTCGGAGCCGAGGAACCCGCCGCGTTCGTGCTCGACATGCGTGGCCGGCCATGGGACGAGGCCGCTGAGGCGACGATCACCGCAGAATGGGACGGCGTCGGCATGGCAGCGACCCAGAGCCACGCGATGCGTTTCGAGGCCATGCCTGCGGTCAGGGCGGCGTGGAACCGGCCACTGACGGACCTCGGGCTCCGAGCCGGGCCTTTCGCCTCGTGCCTGTACACGGCCGTTGTGGTCGGCGTCCTCGACGAAGCCGTCGAGACGGCGCGGGTGCGGGTCACGGAACGCTCGCGCAGCGGTGACGGACTGCGGACCTTCGAGGAGTCGGAGTGGGCGCGAGCGGAGATGGACCACTGGGTCGCCCGGCAGGCCTACGAGGGAGGACTGAGTGCGGTCGAGACGGGCGACGTGGCCACTGCCGTCCACGGAGCCCTACGGGCCAAGCAGGCAGTCGCGGGCCTCGCCGAGGAGACGATGCTGCGGCTGTGCAGAGTCCTCGGCGGGGGAACCTTCTCGCGCCGGTCGCCCTTCTCGCACTGGTTCGAAGACGTCCGGGCCCTCGGGTTCCTGCGTCCCCCGTGGGCGCTCGCGCACGACGCGCTGTTCGCGACGTCCCTGTCTCCCGAGGCGGAGCCCGGGCCGTCCTGACGGTGAGCTCGCAGCGTTGCGGCGCGCCTCACGGGCGGCCGGGACGCGACGAGGCCCCGGCGGGAATGCTCCAGCCGGGGCCTACGTCGGAGAATCTGTGAGAGGTCGCCTCAGGCGGCCGCGGTCGCCTTCGACCCCAGCTTGCGCAGCTCAGGAGCGACCTTCTCGCCGATCAGGCGGAGGCTGTTCTGCACGAGATCGAACGGCATTCCGGCGTAGGAGACCGCCATGGCGGGCCGGAGCTCACCGGTCATCTCCACGCGCTGCGTCCACTTCTCGATGATCTGGTCCGGGGTTCCCCACGCCTGGTTCTGCATGAACCCTTCACACGCGGCATCCACGCCGATCTCGGCGATGGCGCTCGCGCCCTCCTGGTAGGCCTCGTAGCCCTTGGTCTCGCCCCAGTGGTTGCCGTCGAAGTCGTAGTGGCGGATCACCGTGTCGTAGTACTTCGACAGGTACTTGCGGGCGACGTCCTCGGCGACCTTCGGGTCCTCGTGGCAGAACGTGAAGTCCGAGAACACGGGGGCGCCGGGCTCCTTGTCCGGATGGACCTTCTGGAACTCCGCCCGCCAGGCCTCGACGGCCTCGTGGTGCATCTCCCACGGCAGCTGCACGAACGACATCATCGTGCCGCCGATGTGGGCGGCAGCCATGGCCGACGGCGGCGTCATCGCCACAGACAGGAACGACCGGTCCCGGTAGCCGTGCTGCGGCGCCGGGGTGACCGTGGTGCGCGACTGGGTGAAGTACTCGGTGTCGTACTCGGCGACTCCGGTCTCCAAGATGTCGAGGATGATCTCGGCGGACTGGTCGAAGCGCTCGCGCGAGGTGCCCATGTCGATGCCGAAAGCACGGTATTCCTCTCGGGCGAGGCCGCGACCGAAGCCGAGGAGGAAGCGGTCACCCAACAGGACCTGCAGCACAGAGATCCGCTCGGCAACCCGGGTGGGGTTCTCGTGCCACGGCAGGATGATGGCGCCCGAACCGATCTTGATGCGCTCCGTCTTGCCCGCGAGGTAGGCGAGCATCTGGAGGTTGTCGGGCATCATCGAGTAGCCGGGGTCGAAGTGGTGCTCGGGCAGGAGCAGGAAGTCCATGCCGACTTCCTCGGCCAGGAGAGCGACCTCGATCTCCTTGCGCATCATCTCGGCGTCGGATAGCCCGTCGTGGGTGTTCTGAAAGATGAATTGCAGGCCGATTTCCATTAGCGCGGTCCCCCTGGGTTCGTGGTGAGCGACGGGCCGCCCGGCATCACGAACTGGGCGCACTCCCGACCTTGCCAACCTACGCGCTGAGTGGGCATTCGGCCAGTCGGACAGGGGTCCGCGTGACCCGCAGGCTCAGGCGTCCACAGGTACCGGGCCAGGCGTCCGGCCACCAAAGCAGCTCGCCGGTGCGAAGATGAGCCTGGTGATCGTCGCCGCTGCGGTCGGCGCCCCTCGAGCCAGGATCGGATCCCCATGACGACGGGCGCAGAGCACGGCGAGGTTGCGGTGATCGAGCGGTTGTCGCGCCTCGACCGGTTCCTGCCGGCGTGGATCGTCGCGGCGATGGCCCTCGGAATCGCCCTCGGGCGCCTGATCCCCGACCTCGACGACTGGTTGGACGAGATAGCGATCGGCACGGTCTCGCTGCCGATCGCGATCGGGCTCCTGTTGATGATGTACCCGGTGCTGGCGAAGGTCCGGTACTCGCGGATAGACGAGGTTGCGGCCGATCGGCGGCTGGTCCTGAGCTCCCTGCTGCTCAACTGGGTGGTCGGCCCCGCGCTGATGTTCACGCTGGCATGGCTGTTCCTCGCGGACCTTCCCGAGTACCGCACCGGGATCATCATCGTGGGGTTGGCCCGATGTATCGCGATGGTGCTGATCTGGAACGATCTCGCTGGTGGCGACCGCGAGGCCGCCGCGGTGCTGGTGGCGCTGAACTCGGTGTTCCAGATCATCGCCTATGCCGCGCTGGGGTACTTCTATCTCGAACTGTTGCCCGGCTGGCTGGGTCTGGACACCGCGGCGCTGGACGTCTCGATGTGGGAGATCGCCCGCATCGTGTTGATCTTCCTCGGAGTGCCCCTGGTCGCGGGATACCTGACCCGTCGCGTGGGGGAGGCCCGCCGCGGGGTGCAGTGGTACGAGGACGAGTTCCTGCCGCGGATCGGCCCCATCGCGCTGTACGGCCTCTTGTTCACCGTGGTCATGCTGTTCGCGCTCCAGGGCGAAGCCATCACCGACAGCCCCGTCGACGTCGCCCGCATCGCGGCGCCCCTCCTGGTCTACTTCGTCATCATCTGGGGGGCCTCGTTCATGCTGGGCCTGCGTCTGGGCCTCTCCTACGAGAAGAACACGACGCTCGCGTTCACCGCGGCGGGCAACAACTTCGAACTCGCGATCGCCGTGGCGATCGGGGTGTTCGGGGTGACGTCGGGTGAGGCGTTGGCCGGTGTGGTCGGTCCGCTCATCGAGGTGCCGGTCCTGGTGGGCCTGGTGTACGTGGCGCTCTGGGCGAGGCGCCGGTTCTATCCCCGGCCGGTGTGAACGGCGGCCCGGTACCGCCGGAATGGCGGAATCGGGTCAGCGGGGCAGGGTGAGGACGAAGGATGCTCCGCCGCGGTGGTCGGGGTCGATGACCAGGGAACCACCGTGACGTACCGCGATCTCACGGCTGATGGCGAGGCCCAGGCCGGTGCCGCCCTCGTCGCGAGCCCGGGCGTCGTCGAGGCGGGCGAACCGGGCGAACACGTCCTCGCGTCGCCCGGCCGGCACGCCCGGCCCGTCGTCGGTGATCCGCAGCTCCACAGCCCCGTCGAGCTCCCGAAGTTGGACCTTCACCGAGGACGTCGCGTGCCGGATCGCGTTGTCGAGCAGGTTGCGCACTACCCGGGTGGTCTGGCCGGGGTCGACTTCCGCGTGGGCCGCGGTGACACCGGCGGCATCGATCGTGACGGCCTGCCCCTCGCGGACCCGCCGCACCTCGCTGAGGACGATGTCGTCGAGATCGGTCGGTCGGCGGCGCAGTGGCGCGGCGTTCGCGTCGGCGCGGGCGAGGTAGAGCAGGTCGTCGACGAGTTGTTGCAGTGCAACGGTCTCTTCCAGGACGAGGCCGTGGGTCGCTGCGAGGTCGGCGCGTTCGGGTTGGTTGAGATCCACCTCGAGCTCAGTGCGGATGCGGGTGAGCGGACTACGCAGCTCATGGGACGCGTCGGCGACGAAGCGTCGTTGGTTCTCTCCTGCCTCCGCGAGTCGGTCCAGCATCGCGTTCATCGTGGTCGCGAGGCGGCTGATCTCGTCGTCGTGAGGCGGTACCGGAACGCGCCGCTCGGTACTCGTGTCGGTGATCGCGGTCACCTCCGCCCGGAGGCTCTCCACCGGACGCAGGGTCCGTCCCACCAGCCACCACACGAGGCTCATGACGAAGATCACGACGCCCGGCACGGCGATCGACAGGGCCCAGGTGAGCCCACGGATGGCGTCGCGCAGGTCGTCGATGTTCTCGGCGACGTTCAACACCAGCGTTCCCGACGGGGTCTCGACCCGCCTCGACAACGTCCGGTAGGTGTCGTCTTCGAGCGGAAGATCGCTGACAGTGCGCAGCCGCTGGTCCTCGTCGGCGGCCAGAGTGGCGATGGGGGCTTCGCCCTCGAGGTTGGTCGTGGCGGCGAGAACCGTGCCGGCCGGGTCCATGACCTGTGCGGCCCGGTCCTCGTCGTTGCTGTTCGCGACGACCAGCGACGGCTCACCGCCCTCGACGAGGATCTCGCCGAGTTGGTCGGAGCGCTGCTCGAGGGACGCGTCGAGGTTGTGCATGAGTTGCTGGCGCTGGAGGACGACGAGTCCGATCGCGCTCGCCGTGAGAACGATCGCCACGAGCAGGCCGGCGATCACGGTGATGCGGAAGCGGATCGTCGAGGTCCTGGCGCGCAGGCTGGGCACGTCGCTAGCCGCCGTTCGTGGCGAGTCGGTACCCCGCGCCGCGCACGGTCTGGATGGCGCTGCGTCCGAACGGCTCGTCGATCCGCGTGCGCAGGCGGCGGATGTAGACCTCGACGATGTTCGGATCACCGTCGAAGTCGAGGTCCCACACCCCCGCGAGGATCTCCGCCTTGGACAGGACCTGACCCGCCCGGCGCACGAGGAACTCGAGGACGTCGAACTGACGGGTCGTGACGTCCACCTCCTCGTCGCCCCGCCAGACGCGACGCTGCCCGGGGTCGATGCGCAGATCGCCCACCTCGAGCGCGACGGGTTCCTGCCCGCCCGCACGCCGCAGAAGTGCGCGCAGGTGTGCAACCAGGACCGGGAACGAGAACGGCTTGGTCAGATAGTCGTCCGCGCCGGTGTCCAGCGCCTCGGCCTCGTCGAGGTCGCCGTCCTTCGCCGTCAGCACCAGGATGGGTGTCCAGTCGCCGGCCTTGCGTAGCTCGCTGCAGATCTGGAAACCGTTCCTGCCGGGGAGCATCAGGTCCACGATGACCGCGTCGTAGGTGCTCTCGATCGCCTTCCACAGTCCGGCGACGCCGTCGTAGGCGACGGTGACGTTGAAACCCTCGCCTTGGAGGCCGCGCGTGACAGCGGTGGCGATCTTCTTGTCGTCCTCGATCAACAGCAGCTTCATGGCACGGACCGCCCCTGCGCGATCGTAGAGGTGCCAGCCGCTACCAGATCGAACGCCATCGCCCCACCCAACCAGGAGCGACCTGACTCCCACCTGACGGGTCAGCGGCGTGTCAGCTCCTGCAGCGCCGTGACCACATGTTCGACGGAGCGCTCCCACGTCCAGCCGGCCCACTGGTGGACCGACGCGCGGGCGAATCACCGCAATCGCCGGTTGGCGGCCGACATGTCGCTGGGCGAGCGGGCCGTGCTCGCTGCGGTCGGCGGGGACCTCGGAGGGAGTCGGGTCAACGGTGTCGCAGAGCAGATGGATCGCAGCCTGCAGTGGCGTGAGCGCCCCGGCACCGTGACCGCGCGATTCGAGGACCTCGTCGGTGAGCTCGCCCCCGGAGCCGTGACCAGGCTCGCGACGGAACTCGGAATCACGGTCACACCGCGACGCGCCCGCCAGATCGCGGAGATGGTTCCCGGCGGCACGGGGACGTTCAGGCGGGGGATGGTCGGGTCCTGGCGCGACGAACTGTCCGCTGAGGTCCGTGGACGTCTCGATGAGGCCCTCGGGCCCCTCGCCGAGCAGCTGGGCTACCCGCGCTGAGCCCGACCGGCCGGCTCAGTCGCGGGACGAACTTCGCCACACGGCGGGATCGAGGTCCGACGGTCCGGCACCTGGCGACATCTCGTGGAACCTGCGTTCGACGGCCTCGAGGCGCGTCTTGGCGTCCAGGTAGCGCCGGAAAGCGGCCGTCGCCTCTCTCTCCGCCTCGGCCACCGCGTCCCGCAGACGGTCGCGGTCGTCATCGTCGTCGGCCGCGTCCAGAGCGATCCGCCGGCTCTCCGTCTCGACGAGTCTCGCCGACGCCTCAGTGTCGAGTTCCCTCACCCATCTGCGGGTGCGTTCGACCTGTTCGCGCAGCTCCGCCAGTTCCTCGAGTTCATCATCGGGCTCCGCGTCGAGGTCCAGGAACTCAGTGGCGAGCGTCATGATCGCGATCGGCAGGCTCTCGAGGAGCATGCCGAGCGGTGACCCGAACGGTCCGAGGGCGCGTCCCCGGCGGATCCGCAGCGGAGCCAATGCCAGCGTCGTCGAGCCGAGGGCGTCCGCGAGCGCAGCCGCTGTGGGCTCGACCTCCACGACGTCGGCACGGATCCGCGCCGCCTCCAGCAGCGACTCCACCCGGGCTCTCTCGTCGGGCTGCTCGCCGGCCGGAACATGGGCGATGACGCGGGCGTCGCTCCACGCCGGGTCGCGCTTGCACAGCCAGGCGATGAGCGTGATCAACTGCCCGACCTGATCGTCGGACCACCACAGCCCGATCGTGCGGTCACGGGGGGCGGTGGACTCGAAGACCTCCCACCCGTGGCGATCCACGTTGGTGATCACCACGTTGGTGCCCTGGCGGGCGCAGCCGTGCAGCATCTGTCCGTACGCCTCGCCGTCCCCGTCGGTGCTGCGGAGGTCCCGTACGCCGAAGACTGCGAGGTTCGCGCGGATGTCGCCGATCCCGTGCGCCTGCACCAGAGCCGGGACTGCGACGTCGATCTCCTGGGTGGCGAGAACCCGGGCGTAGCTACCCGGTGCCGAGTCGTCGAGCTCACGGCGCAGATCGGCCTCCACCTCCGCGGCATGTCGTCGTCGGCGGGGATCGTCACCCTCGACGACGCGCACGGCCGTCATGTAGCCGACGTCACCTTCCATCCAGGATGCGACCTTGAGCATGCGGCTCCGCAGCTCGGGATCCCTCGGCACGAAAACGAGCATGCACGGGCGCCAGTCACGCGTCCGGGGGTGGTCGTCGAGGCGGCGCAGGTGCTTGCGCGCCTGGGTGAAGTGGTAGGCGCCTGCGCTGTCGCTCCACCTGTCGGGGGTGTCCCGCCGCCGGAGATAGAGGTAGAGGCCCACCAGCACGACGCCGGCGGCGGCACCGGCGATGGGGTTGATCGCCACGATGGCCGCGCCGCACGCCGCCGTGCCGGCCAGGCTCACCCGACGGTCGTACCAACGGAACCGAGGGCGGAACGACGTGCTGGCGGCCCGGATCTCGAAGTAGGTCGCGTAGTTGATGAGGCCGTAGCTGGCGAGGAAGAACATCGAGATGATCGGGGCGACGGCGTTGAGGTCGCCCAGTGCCGCCACGATCACCGCGATCAGCGCCGTGATCAGGGCGGCGCGGCGGGGGTTTCTCATCGGTCCGGCCCCCGCCGCGAAGGGGGCGATCCCGGGCAGGACACGGTCCTTGGCCAACTGCTGCAGGACCCGTGGCCCGCCGAGCGACGATGCGAGTGCCGACGACAGCGTCGCCGCGAGCACGCCGACGAGGATCGTCCACGCGGCGAGCGACACGTCGCCCATGATCGTCGTGGTCTCGTCGACGAGCGTCGCCGCCGGAGCCGATCCGGCGAGGACGATGATCGCTGCGACGTAGACGATGGTCGAGACGCCGACGGCGGCGAAGGTCCCCCGTGTGATCGAACGGCTGGGGGAGCGGAGGTCGCCGGACATCGCGACCCCCTGGCTGAAGCCCGTGACGGCCGGGAAGAAGATCGCGAACGCCTCCCAGAAACCGGTCCCGTTGTCGGGCTTGTCGAAGTTCTCCGACAGCAGATCCGCGTCGAAGTCGCGGCCGGCGCCGACGAAGAACGACACCAGCGACATCACGAGAAGTGCCATCACGACGTACTGGAGACGGGTGGCGAGGTCCGAGCCGATGATCGCCACGCCGATCAGCACGACGATCAGGGCGACCGCGACGGACTGGATCACCGACGCGGCGTCGCGGTCGAACGCACCGGCTGCCGCCTCGGCGAAGCCGATGGCGTAGAACGCGACCGAAACCGAGATCGCCAGGTACAACACCACGCCGACCGCCCCGCCGAACTCGACGCCGAGGGTTCGCGAGATCAAGAAGTACTCGCCGCCGCCGCGGACCTTGAGGTTCGTCGCGACCGTTGCCAGTGAGATCGTCGTGAGGACCGAGACCAGCGTCGCCAGGCCGAGAATGATGAGCGACTGGAACAGGCCGACGCTGCCCACGACGTAGGGCACCCGCAGAAACAGCACCAGGCCGAGGATCGTCAGGATGCTCGGCGTGAAGACGCCTCCGAAGGTGCCGAGCCCTCCCTGTTGCTCCTCGGTCGCGCCCGTCATGTCCGCACACTATTGCCGGTGGAGGGGGTGGACCGGGTCCCTCCACGCGCGATGTCAGCCGGAGCCCCGCCGCCAGCGGTGTCCGCCCTGTCCCTAATTACGGTATTGATAGTTCCCGGTTAATGGCTAGTGTCTCAGGTACGCCGCGACAGCAGCGGGTGGACACTCCGGGGGACTCCGATGACCGACGTGCTTTTCGACCCGACCAGGCTCGAGGTCCAGGTGGATCCCTACCCTCACTACCGGCGGTTGCGGGACGAGGCGCCGGTCTACTTCATCGAGCCGGTGGGCGCGTACGCGCTCACCCGCTACGAGGACTGCAAGAACACGTTCCTTCACCCCGAGCAGTACTCGGCACGTGACTTCATCGCCCAGGCCTTCGGCGACCTAGACCCGGTACCCGAGGTGCCGTCGATCATCGCGATGGATCCGCCCGAACACACCCGGCTGCGCAAGCTCGCCGCCGAGGGCTTCAAGCCGTCGATCACAAGGGCCATGGAGCCCAAGGTGCACGAGATCGTCGACGGACTGATCGACGACCTGATGGACCGGCCGGACCGCAGCTTCGACTTCGTCGGAGACTTCGCCGCCTACGTGCCGGTCAGCGTGACAGCCGAGATGATCGGGGTCGACGCGTCCCAGCGTGAGAACTTCAAGCACTGGACCGCGGACCTGTTGAACGCCGCCAACCGCGCCGCGCTGGCCGACGACGAGGTCACCCGCATCCGTGCGAGCGTCGCCAGTCTGCGCGAGTACCTCGAGACAGTCATCGCGGACCGCCGGGCCAACCCGACCGACGACTTCATCTCCATGCTCGTCCGGGCCGAGGTCGACGAGGAGACGCTCTCACCCCTCGAGGTGCTGAGCGTGGTGATCCTCACCCACTTCGGTGGATCCGAGACGCCGTCGCACCTGATCGGCAACTCACTCATCGCGCTGTTCGAGGAGCCCGACCTCATGGCGCGGGTGAAGGCTGATCTGTCCCTCGTCCCGAAGGTGGTCGAGGAGTCGCTGCGCTTCTGGTCACCCGTGCACCTCGTCTTCCAGACGGCGGCTCAGGAGATCGACCTGCACGGTGTCACCATCCCGGAGAACTCTTTCGTCCTGTCCTACATCTCGTCCGCCAACCGCGACGAGCGCCGTTTCCCCAACCCCGATGTCTTCGACATCGACCGCAACACCGACGGCCACCTCTCCTTCGCGCACGGCCCCCATTACTGCCCGGGTGCATCGATCGGTCGGCGGATGGCCGCAGTCGCACTGACGAAGATCCTCGAGCGGATGCCCGACATCGCGCGGGTGAACGCCGACACCGACTGGCTGCCCACCCTGTGGATCCGGGGCGCGCGCACCCTGCCGGTGACCTTCTAGGTGGCGGACACGGACACCCGCAGGGGGCGCCCACTCGACCCGACCCGTGACGTCGCCATCGTCGACGCCACGATCGAGTTGTTCGCCGAGGTCGGTTTCGACCAGTTGACGATGGAGGCCGTCGCCCGGCGGGCGAGCGTGGGCCTGTCGACCATCTACCGCCGCTGGAACTCGAAGTCCGAGCTCGTCGCCGCGGCGATCGCCGCACTCCTGGTCCCCGACGACGACGCGGCCCAGGACCCGGCGCCGTCGTACACGGACGTTCTCGAGCGTCTCTTCGAGACCCTCGGCGGCGCCGAGCGGCCTTTCTACCCGGGCGTCATCTCCGCGATGGAATCGGACCCCGAGGTGGCGGCGGTCGTGCGCACCCATGCCATCGAGCCCTACCGGCGCGCTCTGCGCAGACACGTCCGCGACGTCCTCGGCGACTATGCGGACGACGAGACCGTCAGGCTGCTCGCAGACCTCGGTCCCGGCCTGTTGATCTACCGGTCGCTGATCGTCGCGGAGCCCCTCACGCGTGAGTTGGTCGACCTCGTCAGGGCGACCTTCGACGTCACGCTCGCGGCGGTCGCCGCCGAGAGGGGACTGCGACCCGGCCGGTGACGGCGGGTCGACACATTCGACCAGGGCCGACAACGGCCCGACCACGACACGAGCGGAAGCGAAGATGGGGGACGGTACAGGCGTCGTCGGCGCCGACGGACGCGACATGGGGACGGACTTCCACATCGAGGACCCGAGCCTCAACGACAGCCTCGAGGAGACCCTCGACGCGTTGTTGGCGAAGTGCCCGGTGGCCCACAGCACGGTCGGGCACGGCTACACGGTGTTCAACCGCTACGAGGACGTCAAGCGGTGCGCCCAGGACTGGGAGACGTTCTCCAGTGCGGGCGGCTACATGGTCAACCGCCCGGAGGGGGCCGTCCTCATCCTTCCCGAGGAGTGCGATCCGCCCTACCACGACACCTGGCGCCGCGCCCTGAACCCCTTCCTCAGCCCGACGACGATCGCGAGCTACGAGGCCCCCGCCCGCCAGTACGCGAACGAGCTCATCGACGCATTCGCTGCGACGGGCTCGTGTGAGTTCGTCGGCGACTTCGCCGCCCAGTTGCCCGGGATGGTCCTGTTCAACTGCATCATCCCCGTCCCGGTCGAGGACCTGCCCTGGCTGTTCGAGACCCTCGACATCGGCACCTTCGGTCCTCTCGAGGAGCGCGGACCGTCCTTCGTCGAGGTCTACAACTACATCGGCGACTACCTGGCCGCCCGTCGAGACGAGGGCCCACGCGGTGATGTCGTCGACCTCATCGTCGCCGGCGTGGACAAGGACGGCGAGCCGGCACCGTGGGAGGACCGGATCAGCGTCCTGGTGGACCTCGTCTACGGAGGCCTGGCGACCACCACCCACGTCATGTCCGCCGCCATCCATCACCTCGCCCTGAACCCTGCCGACCGGCAGGCACTCGTCGAGGACCCGAGCCTGATTCCCGCGGCCGTCGAGGAGTTCATCCGAGTGTTCCCGCCGGTCATCGCCGTCGCCCGCCACGTGACCGCCGACGTCGAGGTGGCGGGTGAGGACCTGAGCGAGGGGGACTGGGTTCTGTTGAACTACGCCTCGGCGTCGCGGGATCCGGAGGTGGTCGAGGATCCCACCACGATCGACATCCGCCGCGAGTCGATCCTGCACTCGACCTTCGGCATCGGCGTGCACCGCTGCATCGGCTCGCATCTCGCGCGGCTCGAGCTCACGGTGACCATCGAGGAGATGCTCAGGCGCATCCCGGAGTTCTCCGTCGCGCCCGGGTCGTCGCCGTCGTATGAGACGGGTCAGCTGCGGACCATGAAGAACGTCCAGCTCGTCTTCGATCCGGCGTCGGCATGAGGGTCGCGGTGGACGCAGACCTCTGTACCGGACACGGCCGTTGCTACGCGCATGCCCCTGAGGTGTTCGAACCCGATGACGAGGGGTACAACGCGGCCCGGGGCGAGGTCGCCGAGGTTGCCGCTGCACAGACGGAGGCGGCGCAGCGGGCTGTCGACAGCTGCCCCGAGCGCGCCCTCACGGTCCGGGAGCGGTGATGGCGCTCTAACCTGCGAGGTGTCCCACGACGAGAGGCGCCGATGGTCGACAAGGACCGTATTCCCACGCGACGGGAGCCTCCACCGTTCCGGCGGGTGACCGTCCGTTCGGTCGAGGACCTCGGCCCGCGCATGCGGCGGGTCGTCCTCGGCGGCACCGAGCTCGACGGTCTCGAGATCACAGAGCCAGCAGCGAGCGTGCGGCTCCTGCTTCCTCCGCGCGGCGCGGACGCGATCGTCATGCCCACCTGGACGGGCAACCAGTTCGAGTTGCCCGACGGTGAACGCGCGCCGATCCGCACATTCACCCCCCGCCACATGGATGCCGAGGCGCTCGAGCTGACGGTCGACTTCGTCGTGCACGGCAGCGGGGCGGCATCGGACTGGGTCAGCGGCGCCCGACGGGGTTCGGAGATCGCCGTGTCGGGCCCGGGGCGTGGCTACGAGGTGGACCCGTCGTCAGCCCATCTGCTGGCCGGCGACGAGACCGCGATACCTGCGATGAGCCAGCTCCTGGAAGTCCTCCCCCCGGAGGTCCCGGTCACGGTGCACGTCGAGATCGCGGACGCCTCTGGTCGTATCGACCTTCCGACCCACGGCGGTGCGACGATCCGTTGGCACGAACTCGCCGAAGATGCGCAGCCGGGCGATGCGCTGCTGGCGGCGATCGAATCCACCGATCAGCTCCCCGGCGCGATCTGGGTCGCAGGGGAGGCCGCCGGGGTCCAGCGCATCCGCAAGCACTTCTTCGAAGTGCGCGGACTGTCGCGGTCAGATGCGACCGTACGGGGCTACTGGAAGAAGGGTCGGTCGGCCACGTGACGGGCGCGCCGGGCTTCCTCGACCGCGCCGATGCCGGGCGTCGGCTCGGGGAGCTGCTGGCGGGCCGCTCCAATCTGATCGAACCGCTCGTCGTCGGCCTCCCGAGGGGTGGGGTCCCCGTCGCAGCCGAGGTCGCGCAGATCCTCGCGGCGCCCCTCGACGTGATCCTGGTGCGCAAGCTCGGCGTCCCCGGACAGCCCGAACTGGCCATGGGCGCAATCGGCGAGGACTACGTCACGATCGTGGACGCGGAGATGCTGGCCATGGCCCACGTGTCCGAGGAAGCCCTCGCGGCGGTCGAGGCACGCGAGCGTGGCGAGCTCGCCGCGAGGTCGCAGCGTCTACGTGGCTCGATACGCCGGCGGCGGCTCCGGGGTCGCACCATCGTGATCGTCGACGACGGACTCGCCACCGGTTCGACCGCGCGCGCTGCGTGCTCGGTCGCCCGGGCGGAAGGCGCACGTCGGGTCGTTCTGGCGGTGCCTGTGGCCCCGGCGGGATGGACCGATCGGCTCGGTCCCACGGCCGACGACTACGTCGCCGTCTACGAGCCTCTCGACTTCGGTGCGGTGGGTCAGTTCTACGCGGATTTCACCCAGGTCAGCGACGACGAGGTCGTCGCCGCACTCACATCGCCGGGAGGCACCCGATGATCCAGACCGTAAAGGTCGCTGCAGTTCAGGCGACTCCCGTCTTCCTCGACCGCGAGGCCACCACCGCCAAGGCGTGCGATCTCCTGGCCGACGCGGCCGCCAACGGAGCGGACCTCGTCGTCTTCCCCGAGGCGTTCATCCCCGCCTACCCGGACTGGGTGTGGCGCACCCGCCCGTGGGCCGACGGCCCGGCCGCGTGGTACGACCGGCTCCACGACAATGCCGTCGCCATTCCCGGTCCGAGCACCGAGGTGCTCGCAGAGGCGGCGCGCGCAGCGGGCACGTACGTGGCCATCGGTGTCAACGAGATCGATGCCGCCGGCGGGACCATCTACAACACGCTGTTGTTCATCGACCCTCATGGCGAGCTCATCGGCCGCCACCGCAAACTCATGCCGACCGGCGGGGAGCGGCTCGTGTGGGGTACCGGCGACGGATCCGGCCTGCGGGTGTATGAGACGCCGTTCGGCAACCTCGGTGGGCTCATCTGCTGGGAGAACTACATGCCACTGGCCCGCGCTGCCCTCTACGGGCAGGGGATCGACATCCATGTGGCGCCGACCTGGGACAACAGCGAGGAGTGGGTCCCGACGCTGCGCCACATCGCGAAGGAGGGCGGCTGTCATGTGATCGGCGTCACGCCGTTCCTGCGGGGATCCGACGTTCCCGACGACATCGAGGGTCGCGACGAGATCTACGGCGGCGACGAGGACGTCATGTCACGGGGGAACACGACGATCGTCGGCGCGGGTGGAGCGATCGTCGCCGGCCCGCTGACCGGTGAGGAGGGAATCGTCTACGCCGACCTCGACACCGCAGCGCCCCGCAGGCAGCGTCGGCACTTCGACGCGGTGGGGCACTACGCCCGGCCCGACGTGCTGCGCCTGGTCGTCGACCGTTCGTCGCGTTCGGCTGCGACCTACCGGGACTCCGGTGAGGTTGGCGGTCCGGGTGACGGCCCCGGAGACGGCGCAGCTTCCGACCCCGTCAGATCGTGACGAAAGCGGCGATCTCGGCCTGGCAGCGCGCAACCACCTCGGGTACGGCGTCGGCGACGAGCAGCGACAGTCCGAGTCCGTCGTAGGCGGGTCCGATCTCGACACCGATGAACACGACTCGTGGCGGCGTGGATGCGAGCGGCCTCGTCCGGGTGCAGAGCGCGACGACGCCGGGTCCGAACGGCTCCACGAGCCTGAGCGCCTCGTCGAACTCGTCCGTCTCGTCGCTCATCGGAACCGCCACCCGGCGGATACGGCCCCGGGGCCCTCCGCCGCGCATGCCGGCGACGATCACGGCGAGGGGACGACCGGCCCACAGGAGTTGCAGCCGGTGTAGGTCGTCGGCGGTCTCGGAGAGGTCGGTGCCGCTCATCGTGCCGCGCAGTTCAGCGATCACGGCAGGTCCGACGCCTTCGTCGCCGCGCCATCTGTCTCCGACACCGATGATCAGTGGTCTGGTGGTCGTCGCCTTCACCCGCTCACTCCCGCTCGCGTCCGGGGCGGTCCCGGAGAACGCCGCTGGAACCGACTATCGGGCCGGCGCAGACCGCCGGCAAGGGTCCTACGTCACCGGGACGGGTGGCCCGGCGCTCACAGCACCGCAGCGATCCCCGTCGTGTTCGCCAGGGCGATCTGGCCATGGGTCACCGCACGCAGCCAGCCGAGACGCCGGGGAGTGAGGGTGGCGCAGATCGTGTCCCAGTGCAGGGCGACGGTCGATCCGACGCTCAGGGGTCGGCCGGGGTAGCTGCTGCCGTCGCCGTCGCCGTCGTTGCCGGCGATGTCGAAGCCGCTTCCGCCGGTCCGAACCGTCCGCGGCCGTGGCGTCCCCAGCGACAGGCTCGTCCCGTCCCAACACAGCGGTGCAGCCATGACAACTGCGCTGTCACCGTCCAACGAGATCACCCGGCCCCACGACACCCGGCAGGACTCGAGTACGCCCAGAGCGATCTCGCCACCGCGTCCGTCGCGCAGGAGGCCCACCCACGGGTAGACGCCGAACACGTGGAAGGCGTGATTGGCGACCGCACCGGTTCCGACACCGGCGACGACGTGGTCGTGACGGTCGCCGGCGCGCCCGTGGAAGCGGTCGACCAGGTGGTTCCCCAGGTCGTTGGCGGCGACGTTCGTGATGAGGTCGTTGCCGAGCCAGTAGGCCTCGACCACCCGCTCGTCGAGAGGGTCGGCGTGACCTGCGCCCGCGAGCAGCTCGAGCCACGGCCAGGCCCCCTCGAAGGCCGTGGCGAGCTCGCGCAGGCCGGCGTCGGGGGCGATCTCGCCCGAGGCGTAGGCCGCCAGAGTGTCATGGGCGTCGGGACCGCAGTACCCGTGTCCGTTCGGCGGTGCGGCAAACCGGGCGAACATCATTGCGCCGGCGACGCTCATCGCGCCGCCGCGCCGCTCGGGGTCGCGGTGGGGCGCATCTGAACGGCGACCATCAGCGCACCGGCGGCGACGAGTGCCAGACCGAGCGCCGCCGGACCGATCGAGGCCCGCCCCGACGCTCCGTTCAGAAGGGCCGTCACGACGGCGCCGCCGGCGAGGATTGCCGTGACGTCGATCGCGGGGGCCACCGCCAGTGCCCGGTGCCACAGGGCCACGAACGCCGCGAGAACGACGCCTGTGAGCACCACCCACCCCAGGCCGCTCCAGCCGATCGCGACCACGTCGCCGAGGGCGCCCCGCAGCGCCGCCCAGGTGAGCAGCACGATGGCACCCCCGCCCATCCGGGCCGCACTCACGGCGGCGGCTGGCGTCGTCGCGAGCATGCGCTTCGTCACGACCACCTCGACGGCCCAGATCACGGTGGCCGCGGTTATGAGCGTCTCACCGGACCCGGGATCACCGAGGCCGAACCCACCGACGAGTTCGTGTTGACCCCAACCGATGGCGACGATCGCAACGAGGTGGTGCCACCGGAGGCGCTCGCCGAGCACGGCGACGGCGCCGATCGCCACCCACACGACGAGGGTCTTGTGGAGGAACGCCGCGTCGGTGCTGTTCACGCGTGACAGCCCTTCGAAGAACAGGACGAACGGGACGCTGCCGGCCACGGCCACGGCAGCGATGCCCGCCTTCGGGGCGGTGGTGATCGCGACGCGGGTCCCGCGTGCCCCGTGCGCGACGACCGCGACGAAGACGAGAACCAGCGCCGCGACGAGGTTCTTGGCCGTCGTGTAGTTCGTCGCGTCGCCGAAGCGGCGCACGGCGATCCCGTTGGTGTAGACCGCGATGCCCGAGACGACGGCTGCAGTGGCGGCGAGCCCGTGGCCGCCGCAGCGGGCGGGTGTTCTGATGTTCCCGGCGATCGTCTTCACGTCGACCTCCTGTGGTCGTCTTGTCGGGCCGCGGCGATCGAGGCGGCCTCGGTGGGACTGACGCGGTGCGTCGCCAGCCCCAGATGGCACGCGAGCCAGTCGCCGGGAGCGACGGTGACACCGTCGACGACGAGAAGCGCGAGCGAGATCCTGCGGTCGTGGTCGCCGATGACGATGGTCGCCGTTTTGCCGTCGTCGCTCACGGTGCTCACGCGCCCGACGTCAGCGAGACACATGGCGTCGAACCTCCTCGACGACGCGAGCCGCCGCCTCGGGAAGAGCGGCTGTCACTTCGGCCGACAGCGGGCCCTCGTCGGCGGTCGCCGATATCTCCACGCCGATCACGACGAGTCGGTCCGGCATCCGGTCGAGGGCGGCGGCCAGTCCCGCCGCATGCGCGACCCCGGCGCCATGGCTGCTGAGCGACGTCGTGGTGGGCAGGTCAACCTCACCAGCCACCAGGGACCGTACGGTGCCCGGCGCTGCGCCGGACCGCATGGCGTCGACGACCACAGCGAGGGAGCGGTGCGCCATCGCGTCGACCAGCCGCGTCGCCTCGCCGTCCAGTTCGGCGAGATCCGCAACGGTTGTGTCCAGCCGACCGTCGGCACGCAACAGGTCGATCACGGCCGGGCCGACGCCGTCGTCGCCCCGCCAGCGGTTGCCGACCCCGATGACGACGGGTCTCATGACCGCACGACCGTCAGGTCGAGGAAGTGGGTCGCGCACGAGATGCAGGGGTCGTGGTTGCGGATCGTGACCTCGGCGCTGCGACGCAGTTCGTCGTCGCCGAGATCCAGGTTGTCCTCGACGAAGTGCCACAGGTCGTGTTCGATGGCGGCCTGGTTCTGAGAGGTCGGCGGGACGATCGATACGTCGGTGATCGTTCCCTCGGCGTCGAAGGCGTAACGGTGATACAGCAGGCCCCGGGGAGCTTCGGTCACGCCGTGCCCGACGCCGGCGCGGGGCTCCACCACCGCATGGGCGGCGGGAGGCTCGATGTAGTCCTCGACGACATCGAGTGCGATCTCACATGCGTGCAGGGTCTCGACGGCGCGCACGACGATGCTGCGGAAGGGGTTGCGGCATCGGGTGCCCAGGCCCGCGGCTCGGGCGGCCGCAGCGGCGCGGGGAGCCAGGGCGGCCGATGCGAGGCTGTAGCGCGCGAGCGGGCCGACCAGGTACTCGCCGCGCTCGACGAGGTGCGCGTGCAGCGCGGTCGAGTGGGGGACATGGGTCTCGACGACGTGGTCGTCGAAGTCGCCCACAGCGATGTCGAGTCCACGGTCCGAGACGATCCTGTCCCCGAGCACGGGGTACCCCGCCGGATCCTGCACCGCGACGAGTTCGTGGGTCGTCTCGAAGTCCGGGAAGTCGAAGCGCGAGACCCAGTCGACGACGGCCTCTGCGAGATCCGTGGCGCGTGCCATGTCCTCGCGGGTCTCGGCGATCTCGCGGCGCGTCGGCAGCCGGTGGAAACCCCCGACGCGGATGTTCACGGGATGGATGGCTCTTCCGCCGATCCGCTCGACGATGCGGTTGCCGAGCTTCTTCAACTCGAGTGCCCGCTCCACCGCCGGGCGGTCGATGGCGGCGAGCTCGATGCCGCTGTCGACGCCGAAGAAATCCGGAGCGTGCAGGAAGTGGATGTGGAGTGTGTGGCTCTCGATCCACTCCCCGGCGTACAGAAGGCGCCGCAGCCGGCGGATCGGGTCGCCGGCGTCGACGCCGAACGCGTCCTCGATCGCCGCGCATGCGCTCATCTGGTAGGCGACGGGGCAGATGCCGCAGATCCGCGCGGTGATGTCGGGCGGCTCCGACCAGGCTCTCCCGCGCAGGAACCCCTCGTAGAACCGGGGTGGCTCGTAGATGTCGAGTCGGACGTCGCGGACCTCGTCGCCGTCGATCTCGACGTACATCGCTCCCTCGCCCTCGACGCGTGCGAGAGCTTCGGTGCCCACCAGTCGTCCGCCCCGTGCCTTGTGGGTCATCGCTGTTCACCTCCCGGTGCAGCCACTGCGACCTCACGGAAGCCCGGCGCCCACGCGTTGAAAGTCGCGAAGAGCCGGGCGATCGCAGCGTCGTCGAGGCCGGTGGCGCGCAGGACCTCGGTCAGCGGTCCGGTCGTGGCGCTGTCGGAGGGGCCGAAACAGCCGTAGCAGCCGCGGTTGTAGCCGGGGCACAGCGCCCCGCATCCCGCGTGGGTGACCGGGCCGAGGCACGGCGTGGCCGACGCGACGAGAACGCACGGGTTGCCGGCCAGCTTGCATTCGACACAGACGCTGTGGCTCGCGATGACAGGGCGGCGCCCGGCGAGGGACGCGCTGATCACCTCGACGAGTTGTGTGCCGTCGATCGGGCAGCCGCGCAGCTCGAAGTCGACGGCCACGTGGTCCGAGATGGGCGTCGCTGTGGCCAGGACATCCAGGAACGCCGGCGTGGCGTAGACGATCGACATGAGCTCACGCACGTCGCCGAAGTTGCGCAGGGCCTGGATCCCGCCGGCGGTCGCGCAGGCACCGATCGTGATGAGGGAGCGGGATCTCCGCCGGATCTCGGCGATGCGCGCGACGTCCGCCGGGGTGGTCACGGAACCCTCGACGAGTGAGAGGTCGAAGTCGCCGCCGTCATCAGGGGCTGACGACGCCTCCAGGAAGTACACGAGATCCACCGCGTCGGCGACGGCCAGTAGATCGTCCTCGCGGTCCAGCAGTGTCAGCTGGCAACCGTCGCAGCTGGCGAACTTCCAGACGGCTACGCGTGGCCTGGTCATCGCTGGGCCACGCTCAGGACTGCCGCAATGCGGGTCCATGTGGTCACCGGGCCGTCCACGCAGGTCAGAATCGGCCCGAGTTGGCAGTGGCCGCAGTGTCCGACACCGCAGTGCATCGTCCGCTCCAGGGAGAGTTGGACCTGCCGGCCGGGGACCTCGGCGAGGGCGAGGGCGTCGCCGACCACGCGCATCATGATCTCCGGGCCACACATCAGGACGTGGGTGTCGGCCGGGTCCCGCACGGCCTCGTCGAGGAGCGCTGTCACCGGTCCGACGGTCCCGGCCCACGGAGTCCGGGCGACATCCACGCTGCACGCGACACGGGCACCGGCTGCCCAGGATGCGAGATCGTCGGTGTACAGGATCCCCTCGGGCGTACGGGCGCCGACGAGGACGGTGATGGACCGGTAGTTCCCCGCGGACGCCAGTGCCGCCTCGATCGCAGGACGCACCGGAGCGAGCCCGAGACCTCCCGCGACCACGACGAGGTGGCAGCCGCGGGCGACGTCGAGATCC